>CAXTDA010000060.1:0-13543 GCA_964242935.1 uncultured Burkholderiaceae bacterium
GTCCCGTACAGGGGTTCGGCTAAACTTTGCGGATGCCGATTTTACTCCACGCGCTCGTCGCGGCAGCCTATCTGGCGTGGGCTGTCGCGATCTGGCGCGCGGCGGCGAGCCACGTCGCGGCGGCCGACGCGGCGGACGTCCATGCGCCGCTCGCCTATCGGTTGAGCACGACGTTGCGGGTCGCGATCGTCGCGACCTGGGCCGTGCATGCGGTGCTGCTTCGCGATGCGGCGCTGGTCGACGACACGTGGCGCTTCGGTTTCGCGCTCGCGCTGTCGGCGACGATGTGGCTGGCCGTCGCGCTGTTCTGGTTCGAGAGCTTCACGGTGCCGCTGGTCAGCGTGTGGCTCGTGATCCTGCCGATCACGGCGCTCTGCGCGTTGCTGCCGCTGCTGTTTCCGGGCAGTGTCGCGCTCGGCCGCATGAGCGGTGCCGACGACGTCGGTCGTAGTCCGTGGCTGGTGGTCCATCTGGTGGTCGCGCTCGCGGCCTACGGCCTCCTCACCATCGCCGCCGTCCATGCGCTGTTCATGGCCGCGCTCGATCGCTGGCTGCATCGCACGCGCGGCACCGCATGGCCCGGCGCTTCCGAGCTCGCGGCCGACGGACCCGGCGGCCGCATCGAGCGCACGATGCTCGGCCCGCTGCCGCCGCTCCTGACGATGGAGCGCATCCTGTTCCGCCTGATCGGTTTTGGCTTCGCGTTGCTGACGCTCACGGTGCTGAGCGGCGTCGTGTTCTCCGAGGCACTGTTCGGCAAGCCGATCCGCTTCGATCACAAGACCGTCTTCACGCTGATTGCCTGGGGCACGTTCGCGGCCCTGCTGGTCGGTCGGGCCGTCCGCGGCTGGCGCGGCCGCATCGCGCTGTCGTGGACGCTGAGCGGCTTCGCGATGCTGTTCCTCGCGTACGCCGGCAGCCGCTTCGTGCTCGAAGTCATCCTGCATCGCGTCTGATCGGACACCCGTGGGCCGCATCCTCCTCATCGTCTTCGTCGCGTTCGTGGTGTGGCTGGTGTTCCGCACATTGCGCCGCCCGGGCGATGCGCTCCCGAAAGCCCCGGACGCCGAGCCGCGCCGCGTCGAGACGATCTCCCAATGCGCCTGGTGCGGCATCCACGTGCCGCCGCAGGAAGCGGTCGCGCTGCCCGACGGCCGCGTCTACTGCGGCGACGCGCATCGCGACGCCGCGCGGGAAGCCGCGGCGCCGGTCGACCGCCGTCCTTCGTGACGGCCGCCTGCGCAGGGCGTCCGTCGTGCTGCTGATCCCGCGGCGAACGTTCGTCGACCCCGGCACGTCGTTCTGGACGTCGCTGCGCTACTTCTGCGTCACGCGCCTGGTGATCGCGGCGGTGCTGCTCGGCGCTTCGCTCTACGGCGGCGAGCGCATCTCGGTCGGCGCGCAGGACCCGGCGCTGTTCGCGCGGACCGCGGTGACCTACGCGGTGCTCGCGGCCACCTTCGGCTACTTCGCCGCGACGCGGCAGCGGCACTTCTATCTGCAGCTCGCCGCGCAACTGCTGGTCGACGTGGTCGGCCTGACGCTGCTGATGAGCGCGTCGGGCGGCACGCGGAGCGGCCTTGCGCTGCTGATGCTGCTGCCGATCGCGTGTTCGGCGATCCTGAGCCCGGCGTCGCTCGCGATCGCATTCGCCGCGTTGTGTTCGCTCGCGATCCTCGCCGAGACGATATGGCGCGACCTCCGGTACGACGAACCGTCGTCGAACCTCGTGCTGGCCGGTCTTTTCGGCGCCGCGAGCTTCGCGATCGCGATCGTGATGAACCGGCTCGCGGCGCGGTTGATCGTGCAGGAGCGCATCGCGCGGCAGCGCGGCTACGACCTGCGGGCGCAGATCGAGATCAACCGCCTGGTCGTCGCCGACATGCAGGACGGCGTCCTGATCCTCGCGGCGGACGGCGCGCCGCGCGCAGCCAACCCCGCGGCGCTCCGCATGCTCGGCCTCGACGACGCGCGCGCACTGGTGCTCGACGGCTGGCGCGGGCACGTCGGCGGGACCGCGATCAGCCGCCAGTTCGTCGCGTGGCGCTCGTCGGCCGGCACGATCGGCGGCAGTTTCGACCTGATGTCGACCACGGCGACCGTCCGCGACGACGGCCTCGATGCGGACGCGGGGGCCGAGGACGGGACGGGTCGACGGCTGCGCGTCCGCTTCGTGGCGCCGGAAGGCGACGCGCTGGCCTCGGGGCGCTACGTCGTGTTTCTCGAGGACCTGCTCCGGGTCGAGCAGCGGGCGCAGCAGTTGAAGCTCGCCGCGATGGGACGGCTGACCGCGAGCATCGCTCACGAGATCCGCAATCCGCTCGCGGCGATCGCGCACGCCGGCGCGTTGCTCGAGGAGGAGACCGGCGACCCGCTCCGGCTGCCGTTCGGGTCGCGCGACATGGCCGGCGCGCGCCGCATGGTCACGATCGTCCGCGAGAACGCGCAGCGCCTGAACCGCATCGTCGAGGAGATCCTCCAGCTGTCGCGACGTGCGCCGGTCAACATCGAGCCGATCGCGCTCGACCCGTGGCTGACCGCGCTGATCGACGAGTTCTGCCGGACGCAAGGGTGTGCGCGAAGCACGATCCGCCTCGGGTTCCCGACCCGCACGCAGACCGCCCCGGTCATCCACTTCAACGGCGAGCACCTGCGCCAGGTGCTGGTCAACCTGCTGTCGAACGCGGTGCGGTATGCGACCGGTCGCGACGCGAGCGTTGTGCTGCAGGTCAACCTGCTCGCCAACGCCCGCTCGCTGAACGCCACCGCCCTCACGCTCGACGCCGCGAACGGCGAACGCGACGATCCGTCGCAGGCGGTGATCGAGCGGATAGAATTGGTCGTTCAGGACGACGGTCCCGGCATCGACAAGGCGACGCGCGCGAATCTCTTCGAACCGTTCTTCACGACCCACCATCGCGGGACCGGGCTCGGCCTGTATCTCGCGCGCGAGCTCTGCCTGGCCAACGACGCGACGCTCGACTACTCGGCCAACGCGGGCGGTACGCGGCGCGGCGGCTTCGTGATCCGCGCGGCCGGCACCAGCGGCTGACGAGCGGCGGCTCTCGCGCTCCAGATTCGGAATGCGCGGCCGATAGGCCGAGGGAAGCGCAGGAAAGCGGCGCAAGAGCGGGCGTGAAACGGGGCGCAAAGAGGCGAAACGATGCAGACCATCACCGACGAACCGACCACGACGCCCGGCAACGTGCGAGCGGGCATCCAGAGCTCGGCCAGCAGCGCGAACATCGCGCGGGTGCTGGTCGTCGACGACGAGCCGGACCTGCTCGAGCTGCTCGAGCTCACGCTGGTCCGCATGGGACTCGACGTCGACCGCGCGCTCACGGTCGGCGAGGCACGCGAGCGTCTCGCGAATCGCAGCTACGCGTTGTGCCTGACCGACATGCGCCTGCCCGATGCGAGCGGCATGGATCTCGTGGCGCTGATCTCGCGCGACTATCCGGCGACGCCGGTCGCCGTGATCACCGCGTTCGGCAGCACCGATAACGCGGTCGCCGCCTTGAAGGCGGGCGCCTTCGACTATCTGAGCAAGCCGGTCGCGCTCGACCATCTGCGCAGCCTCGTGCAGTCGGCGGTCCGCGCCTACGGCAAGGACGTGCGCGAGCGCAGCGGCGGCGGCAAGCCGGCATCGGGCGGCAAGGCCACGACCGCGGGCGACGCCGGCGACGCGCCCGCGGACGCCCCGTTGCTCGCGCGCCTGCTCGGCGGCTCGGCGACGATGGCCGAGGTCCGTGCGCTGATCCGGCGGGTCGCGCGTTCGCAGGCGCCGGTCGCGATCAACGGCGAATCCGGCAGCGGCAAGGAGCTCGCGGCGCGCGCCGTGCACGATTGCAGCGGTCGTCGCGACGGTCCGTTCGTCGCGGTCAACTGCGGCGCCATTCCCGAGCAGCTGGTCGAGGCCGAGTTCTTCGGTTATCGGAAGGGCGCGTTCACCGGCGCCGATGCCGATCGCGACGGGTTCTTCCAGACCGCGAAGGGCGGCACGCTGTTCCTCGACGAAGTCGCCGACCTGCCGCTCGCGATGCAGGTCAAGCTGCTCCGCGCGATCCAGGAGCGTTCGGTTCGCCGGGTCGGCGGGATGAGCGAGGAGTCGGTCGACGTGCGCCTGATCAGCGCGACCCATCAGAATCTGGCGCAATGCGTGATGCAGGGCCGCTTCCGCCAGGACCTGTTCTATCGCCTGAACGTCATCGACATCCGCATCCCGCCGCTCCGCGAACGTCGCGACGACATCCCGTTGCTCGCGCGGCATCTGCTCGCGCCGCTCGCGCCGCAGCTCCGCCTGTCGGAGGCCGCGATCGACAAGCTCGTGGCATACGACTTCCCGGGCAACGTGCGGGAGCTCGGCAACATCCTCGAAAGGTCCGCCGCGCTCGCCGAAGCCGACGAGATCGGCGCCGCCGACCTCAACATCATGAGCGCCGTCGCGCAAGCGCCGGTCGCGGTCGCATCGCGGCGGGTCGAGGACCGCGAGGTCGTCGCGGCGCCCGTCGCCGTCGCGGCGCCTGCCGGAGCCAACGCGATCGGGCTCGTCGGCACGCTCGGCGACTTCCTCGACGACATCGAGCGCGACCTGATCGAGAAGGCGCTCGCGCAGACGCGCTACAACCGCACCGCGGCGGCCGACCTCCTCGGCATCACGTTCCGCCAACTGCGTTACCGGATGCAGCGACTGAACATCCAGTGAGCCGGTGACGACGTTGGACGTCTGCGACGTCGCGATCGACGCCGACGGCTGGGCGCGGTCGACGACGGTGCCGATCGATGGGGTGCCGTCGCCGAACCACGACGCGCGCCCCGACGGCGTCGAGCCGTCGCTGATCGTCGTGCACAACATCAGCCTGCCGCCCGGCGAATTCGGCGGTCGCGCGATCGACGCGCTGTTCACGAACACGCTCGACCTCGATGCCCATCCGTACTATGCCGGCCTGCGCGACCTCCGCGTGTCGTCGCACTTCCTCGTGCGACGCACCGGCGACGTCGTGCAGTTCGTCTCGTGCGCGATGCGGGCCTGGCATGCGGGGGTCTCGACCTTCGAAGGCCGCGATCGATGCAACGACTTCTCGATCGGCATCGAGATCGAGGGCGACGACGACAGTCCGTTCGAGACCGTCCAGTACGACGTCCTCATCGCGTTGATCGGCGCGCTCGGGCGGCGCTATCCGATCGACGCGATCGCGGGTCACAGCGAGGTCGCGCCGGGGCGCAAGACCGACCCGGGTCCGTTCTTCGACTGGACGCGCGTGATGGCGGCGCAGGTGTGGACGCTGCGCCGGCCGGTCGCGTCGAAGCTGTGAAGCCGGTTCGCAAGTTCCAGCTGTGCACAGCCTTGTGGACAGGTTGTGCGCGGCCGCGGACAAGTGTCCGAAGCGAACAGGTCGTCGGCAACGATCGCTAAATTTCATGACGGCCGCCGCTTGCGCGACGGACCTTTGAACACTAGACTTAGTGGTCTCGGCTTAGGTCAACCACTACCGGTAGTGGTTTGCCAGCGGCGGGCGAGATCGGGTCATGCGATCGACGCGCCTTTTTTCCATTTCTTTTTCCTCGCTCGGCGCCGTGCCGTTCCCCATTTCCTCGTCGTCGCATCGACGCCATGTTCCAGCGCCCGCTCGTCCGCCTTTCCGTCCTTCGGCGCCACGGTGCGGCCGTCGGGAACCGGCCTGGCGTCGGGGCGTCGGACCCTCGACCTCTCGTCGCGCCCGGTGGCGGGTCGGCGACGGCCGGCCGCACTTCGGTGCGGCGGCCATTTCGTATCGGAGAAGCAAGCATGCAACGGGTTGAATCCACCGGCGGCGTCCCCCAGTCGCCGCCACCGCAACACACGCAGCGGTCGCCGTCGGTCGCGCCGCTCGCCGCCTCGGCGCGTTCCGAGTTCAACGATCACAAGGTCATCCGGCGCAACGGGTCGGTCGTCGGTTTCGAGCCGACCAAGGTCTCGATCGCGATGACGAAGGCGTTCCTCGCGGTCAACGGCGGCCAGAGCGCCAACTCGGCACGCGTCCGCGAGCTCGTCGAGACGCTGACCGGCTCGGTCGTCACGTCGCTGATGCGGCGCATGCCGTCGGGCGGCATGTTCCACATCGAGGACATCCAGGACCAGGTCGAGCTCGCGCTGATGCGTTCGGGCGAACACGAGGTCGCGCGCGCCTATGTGCTGTATCGCGAGAAGCGCGCGGCCGATCGTGCCGAGGCACGCAAGAACCGCTCGGCGCCGGAGGCCGCGCTGCACGTCACCGAGAACGGCGTCCGCGTGCTGTTCGACCCGGGCCGCATCCGCGCGCTGGTCGACGCGGCCTGCGACGGCCTGAATGCGCCCGCGGGTCAATCGTCCCCCTATCAGGCCGTCGACGCCGATGTCATCGTCGCCGAGACCATCAAGAACCTGTACGACGGCGTACCGATCGAGGAAGTCCACAAGTCGGCGATCCTCGCCGCGCGTTCGCAGTTCGAGAAGGACCCGGCGTACAGCATCGTCACCGCGCGGTTGCTGCTGCACACGATGCGGAAGGAGACGCTCGGCGTCGAGGTCGACCAGTTCGCAATGGCCGAGAAGTACATCGACTACTTCCCGCAGTTCATCAAGCGCGGCATCGACATCGAGCTGCTCGACGAGCGCCTCGCGCAATACGATCTGAAGCGCCTCGGCGCCGCGCTCGATGCGAAGCGCGACCTGCAGTTCGGTTACCTCGGCCTGCAGACGCTGTACGACCGCTACTTCCTGATCGATCGGGCCGATGCCTATTCGCCGGAGGGCCGGCGGATCGAACTGCCGCAGGCGTTCTTCATGCGCGTCGCGATGGGCCTAGCGCTGAACGAGATCGACCGCGAGTCGCGCGCGATCGAGTTCTACGAGCTGCTGTCGAGCTTCGACTTCATGAGCTCGACACCGACGTTGTTCAATGCCGGCACGCGGCATTCGCAGCTGTCGTCTTGCTACCTGTCGACGGTCGACGACGACCTCGACGGCATCTACGAGGCGATCAAGGAGAACGCGCTGCTCGCGAAGTACGCGGGCGGCCTCGGCAACGACTGGACGCCGGTGCGCGCGATGGGCTCGCACATCAAGGGCACGAACGGCGAGTCGCAGGGCGTCGTGCCGTTCCTGAAGGTCGTCAACGACACCGCGGTCGCGGTCAACCAGGGCGGCAAGCGGAAGGGTGCGGTCTGCACGTATCTCGAGACCTGGCACCTCGACATCGAGGAGTTCCTCGACCTGCGGAAGAACACCGGCGACGACCGGCGCCGCACGCCGGACATGAACACCGCGAACTGGATCCCCGACCTGTTCATGAAGCGCGTCGTGGAGGGCGCCGGAGCCGAAGGCGACTCCACCAAAGGAATGTGGACGCTGTTCTCGCCGTCCGACGTGCCCGACCTGCACGACAAGGTCGGTCGCGCGTTCGAGGCGGCCTACGTCCGCTACGAGGAGCGCGCGAAGCGCGGCGACATCAAGCTCCACAAGACGCTGCCGGCGCTGGCGCTGTGGCGGAAGATGCTGTCGATGCTGTTCGAGACCGGCCATCCGTGGATCACGTTCAAGGACCCGTGCAACATCCGCTCGCCGCAGTCGCATGTCGGCGTCGTGCACTCGTCGAACCTGTGCACCGAGATCACGCTCAACACCAACGAGAACGAGATCGCGGTCTGCAACCTCGGCTCGGTCAACCTCGTCGCGCACATGGTCGAGAGGAGTGACGAGGGAACCGGCGACGTCCGGTGGACTCTCGACCACGACAAGCTGCAGCGCACCACGCGCGTCGCGATGCGGATGCTCGACAACGTCATCGACATCAATTACTACGCGGTCAAGAAGGCGCGCGACTCGAACCTGCGGCATCGCCCGGTGGGACTCGGGATCATGGGCTTCCAGGACTGCCTGCACCTGCAGCGCCTGTCTTACGCGTCGCAGGAAGCGATCGAGTTCGCCGATCGCTCGATGGAGGCGGTCTGCTACTACGCGTACTGGGCGTCGACCGAACTCGCCGAGGAGCGCGGCCGCTATTCGAGCTATCGCGGGTCGCTGTGGGACCGCGGCATCCTGCCGCAGGACTCGATCGCGCTCTTGCGCGACGAGCGCGGCGGCCATGTCGAGGTCGACGACAGCGCGTCGATGGACTGGACCGCGCTCCGCGCCCGCATCGCGCAGTTCGGGATGCGCAACTCGAACTGCGTGGCGATCGCGCCGACGGCGACGATCTCGAACATCATCGGCGTGTCGGCGTGCATCGAGCCGACCTTCCAGAACGTCTACGTCAAGTCGAACCTGTCGGGCGAGTTCACGATCGTCAACGACTACCTGGTCCGCGACCTGAAGAAGCTGAACCTGTGGGACGAGGTGATGGTCGCCGACCTCAAGTTCTTCGACGGCGGCGTCGCGAAGATCGATCGCATCCCGGCACCGCTTCGAGCCATCTACGCGACCGCGTTCGAGGTCGAGACGACGTGGCTGGTCGAGGCGGCGTCGCGTCGCCAGAAGTGGATCGACCAGGCGCAGTCGCTCAACATCTACATGGCCGGCGCGTCGGGCAAGAAGCTCGACGAGACGTACCGCCTCGCTTGGTTGCGCGGCCTGAAGACCACGTACTACCTGCGGACGATGTCGGCATCGAGCGCGGAGAAGTCGACCGGCCGCGGCGGCGAGTTGAACGCCGTCGACGTCGACGGATTCGCGGCGAGGGGCGCGGTTCACGGTCAGGCGCGCGCGCTCCGGGCCGAGACGGCGGGCATCGTCGCGAGCGGCTTCGCGGCGACGTCGGCGGAACCCGAGGTGCCCGGGATGGTCTGCCTGATCAAGCCCGGCGATGCCGGCTTCGACGAATGCGAAGCGTGCCAGTAGGTCGCTAGCGGAACAGAACAACGAGGAACCCGGATGTCGATGCTTTCGTGGGACGAAGAACCGAGGTCCGTACCGGCCGCCCGCGCGCCGGCGGGCTTCGACGACGCCGTGCCGGCCGCGCGCGTGCCGGAGACGCGCTCGAGCCTTGCCGAAGCGATGCCGGCCAACGATGCCGCGGCGGTGCCCGAGGGCCGTGTCCGCGCGTCCGACAAGCGGATCATCAACGGCGCGACCGACGTCAACCAGCTCGTGCCGTTCAAGTACAAGTGGGCTTGGGAAAAGTATCTTGCCGGCTGCGCCAATCACTGGATGCCGCAAGAGATCAACATGTCGCGCGACATCGCGCTGTGGAAGAACCCGAACGGGCTGACCGAAGACGAGCGACGCGTCGTCAAGCGCAACCTCGGCTTCTTCGTGACGGCCGATTCGTTGGCCGCCAACAACATCGTGCTCGGCACCTATCGTCACATCACGGCGCCCGAGTGCCGACAGTACCTGCTCCGTCAGGCGTTCGAGGAAGCGATCCACACGCACGCTTATCAATACATCGTCGAGTCGCTCGGGCTCGAGGAAGGCGAGATCTTCAACGCGTATCACGAGGTGCCGTCGATCCGCGCGAAGGACGAGTTCCTGATCCCGTTCATCGACGTGCTGACCGATCCGGCGTTCCGGACCGGCACCATCGAAAACGACCAGAAGCTGCTGAAGTCGCTGATCGTCTTCTCGTGCCTGATGGAGGGGCTGTTCTTCTATGTCGGCTTCACGCAGATTCTCGCGCTCGGCCGTCAGAACAAGATGACCGGCGCCGCCGAGCAGTATCAGTACATCCTGCGCGACGAGTCGATGCACTGCAGTTTCGGCATCGACCTCGTCAACACGATCAAGCTCGAGAACCCGCAACTGTGGACGACCGAGTTCAAGGACGAGATCCGCGCGTTGTTCAGGAAGGGCGTCGACCTCGAGTACGCGTATGCCGAGGACACGATGCCGCGCGGCGTGCTCGGCTTGAACGCGCCGATGTTCAAGGGCTATCTGCGATTCATCGCGAATCGTCGTTGTCAACAGATTGGTATTGACCCCCTATTCGCGCAAGAGGACAATCCGTTTCCGTGGATGGCCGAGATGATCGATTTGAAGAAGGAAAGGAATTTCTTCGAAACGCGCGTCATCGAATATCAGACCGGTGGTGCTTTGAGCTGGGAATAGAGGCAGCGTCGTCGGCGCTGCTTTGCACGGCACGGCAGCATCGAGTTCGAATCGCGGCTGGAACCGGTCGACGCAACGTGGATCGGTCGCCTGAACGAGGAGTGGAAGCGTCGACCTGCATGCCTATCCGTCACGACAGCCGTTCTCGTTGGCCTCGCGATCCGCGCCTGTCGGTCGCGTCTTCGGCGTCGACGGCGTCGATCGGGTCGCTTCCTCCGGCGGTCCTCGTCGCGCAGCCCGCCTCGAAAGAAACTTCTCTACCGATCGATGCCGGCCTCGTTGCCGGCGTTTTTTTTGGCCGATTGAATCGTCGGTTTGGCTTCACGCCGAGCCGTGGATTCAGCGGGCCAAGTGCCGAATTCATTAGCGTAAACAGATCGACGGCGATCCGGATGCCGCTGTTTGCGCCGATGAATAATCCGTACCTTCGACTGCGTCGGTCGACGTGACTTGAGGGACGGGTTTCTTCAACCCGGGTACTTGCTCATGTAAAGGAGTTTCAAATGGCAACAGCGAAGAAGGCCGCGAAGAAAGTCGCAGCCAAGAAGGCACCAGCGAAGAAGGCAGCCGCCAAGAAAGTCGCTTCGAAGAAAGTAGCAGCGAAGAAGACGCCGGCGAAGAAGGCCGCTGCGAAGAAGGCTCCTGCGAAGAAGGTCGCGAAGAAGGTCCCTTCGAAGAAGACGGTTGCGAAGAAGATCGCCAAGAGCGCTCCTGCGAAGAAGGCCCCTGCGAAGAAGATGCCTGCGGCCAAGAAGGCGCCGGCGACGAAGAAGGCGCCGGCGACCAAGAAGGTGGCTGCGAAGGCGCCGTCGAAGAAGGCTGCTGCGAAGAAGCCCGCGATGCCCGGCATGTCGACGACGGCACCCGCGGTCAAGACGGCACTCAACCCGGCGGCCGCATGGCCGTTTCCGACGGGTAGCCGTCCGTAGGGTCGTCGGCACGAAGGCGCCTGCCGGCATCGGGGCGCCGAAGAATCCCGCGGGTCGTGGCTCGCGGGATTTTTTTTGCGCACGGCGCGCCGGACTCCGCGGCGCAGCCGGCCCGTGTGAGGACACTAGAATGCACGCTCTTTCGACAACGGGCCTTCGGGCGCCCTCATGCTCTACGAAATCATCCACCTCCTCGTCGATGTCGTCGGCGGTCTTCTCGTCGGCGCCTGCGTGTTGAGGGCCTGGATGCAGGCGAGAAGGCTCGGTGGCGCGAACCCCGTCGGCCATTTCGTGATGAGCCTGACCGACTGGATCGTGAAGCCGCTGCGTCGCATCGTGCCGGGCTATGCCGGCATCGACTGGGCGAGCCTCGTCGCCGCCTTCCTGCTCACGCTGGTCGCGGTCGCGATCGACCTCGGGCTGCGCTTCGGCGCGTTGCCGCCGCTCGATCTGCTGTTCGGCCTGACGCTGGTGTGGCTGATCAAGTGGATCCTCTACCTCGCGCAGCTGATGATCCTCATCTCGGCCGTGCTGAGTTGGGTCAACCCGTTCTCGCCGGTGCTGCCGGTGTTCGACGCGCTGACGGCGCCGGTGCTGGCGCCGCTGCGGCGCATCCTGCCGCAGGCCGGTCGCCTCGACTTCTCGCCGCTCGTGGCGTTGCTGCTGATCCAGATCGCGCTGATCATCGTCAACCGCGTCGCGTTCCAGGTGATCGGCGCCGCGTGAACGGACGACCGCGATGACGAAGGGCCGTCGTTCCTTCGGGAAGCGACGGCCCTCGATGCGGATCGCGTCAGTGCGTGACGCGGCTGATGCCGCCGCGAGACAGGATACGGACCCGTTCGCCGGGCTGGAACGGCTCGTCGGCCTCCTGCACGATCGCGCGCATCTCGCCGTCGTCGAGCCGGACCGTCAACTCGTAACCGGGGCGGCGATCGGCCGAGCTTTCGATGGCATTGCCGGCGATGCCGCCCGCGACCGCCCCGACGATCGCGCCGATGATGCTGCCGCGCCCACCGCCGACCGCGCTGCCCGCCACACCGCCGAGGCCGACGCCGGCGAGGGTGCCGACGCCGCTGTCCTGACGCTGGATCGCGACCTGGCGGACGCTCTCGAGCGTTCCCATCCGGACGATCTGCTCGCGCTGCGTCTGGTTCGCGCCGTAGACGCCGCTCGAATTGCCCTGCGTCGCGCAGCCGGCCGCCGCGAGCGCGAGCACCGCGGCGCCGCCGACGCGCTGGAGATATCGATTGATGTTCATCATGATCCCTTCGTAACTATCTGTTACAGAACGATTAATTACCAGGGATTGTAGCCGAAGACCCTGGAGAAGGCTTCGGCAATGGCGTCGCGGGAAGGTTCGTGATTCTGGGTCCCCTGGTGCGCGATCTTCAGCGCGCCCATCGTGCTCGCGAGGCGGCCCGTGGTTTCCCAGTCCATGTCGTTCGAGAGTCCGTACAGGAGGCCGCCGCGATACGCGTCGCCGCATCCGGTCGGGTCGGCGATGCGCTCCGGACGGACGCTCGGGATGATGTGCGTGCGACCGTCGGCATAGATCGTCGATCCCAGGCCGCCCTGCGTGACGATCAGCGCCCGAACCGACTTGGCGAGCTCGTCGAAGGTGCGCTCGGTGCGGTCGGCCAGCATGCGTGCCTCGTAGTCGTTGACCGTCACGAAGTCGGCGATGTCGATGAACTCCATCAGCTCGGGACCCGAGAACATCGGCAGGCCCTGGCCGGGATCGAAGATGAACGGCACGCGCGCGTCGGCGAGCTCGCGTGCGTGCTGCAGCATGCCGTCGCGGCTGTCGGGCGCGACGATCGCGAGCCCGACGCCCTTCGCGTCGGCGACATGGTTGATCGGCGAGCCGCTCATCGCGCCCGGATGGAACGCGGTGATCTGGTTGTCGTCGAGGTCGGTGGTGATGAAGCACTGGGCCGTGAACGCGTCGTCGAGCGTCGCCACGTGCCCGACGTCGATGTCGAGCGCCTCCATGCGCGACAGGTACGCGCGTGCGTCGCCGCCGACGCAGGCCATCACGACCGGCGTGCCGCCGAGCAGCTTCAAGTTGTACGCGATGTTGCCCGCGGTGCCGCCGAAGTCGCGGCGCATGGCCGGGACGAGGAAGGAGACGTTGAGGATATGAACCTGATCCGGAAGGATCTGGTCCTTGAACCGGCCTTCGAACACCATGATGGTGTCGAACGCGAGGGAACCGCAAATCAGCGTGCGCATTGACGTCGGTGTGGAACGGCGGTCATGGAACGCCGGGATAGAAGCGTTCCAGGCGATAGCCGGTGAATCGGAGGTCGGTCAGTTCGAACGTCACCCGGATCGGCAACTCGCTCTCGGCCGCGAAGCCGCCGATGTCCCGGCGCGGCGTGAGGTAGTCCTCGGGCCGGAGAGCGCGCCGCAAGATAGGCCGATCCTGCAGATCGGTCAAGACGAGCTCGAGGTGCGGGAAGCGGACGTCGACCGGGTCGCGGTTGCGCAGCAACGCGGTCAGCAGATAGACGTTCGGGGTCGGTCCGGCGACCTGCACGTTCGCCGA
>CAXTDA010000061.1:0-2882 GCA_964242935.1 uncultured Burkholderiaceae bacterium
CCGGCGCGGCTCCGGCGAACGCGCCGGGTCGGCCGGCACTTGCGACTGCACGATCAACGGGCCCGGCTCCACCGGCCGCTGGCCCGGCCGCACGTCGGCCGGATCGATCAGCATCGTGTACTCGCGCACCAGCCGGCCGGTTCCCCACGACAGCTCCACCAGCACGTCGAGGAACGGCTCGTTGACGAGCTGGTTCGACGTGACCAGCACGTACGGGTTGCCGTTCGCACGCCGCTGGATCGAGAGCCGGACGCCGTTCAGCATCGGGCCGTAATCGATGCTCGCCTGCGCGAAGATGTCGCGGCTCGCGAGCCGTGCGCTCAACGATGCCGCCTCGTCGGGCGCGAGCGCCGTCACCTCGATCTCGGCGCGAAGCGGCTGGCCGATCGACGACATCACGTTGAGTCGGCCGAGCCCGGCACCCTGTCCGTCGAGCGCCGCGGTCGACAGCGCGATCGCGACGCCGATCCGCAACAGGCTCTTCCGAGGCGGCCGACCGGAACCCTTCGAGGCATGCTTCATGATCTTTTCCGCAAGTGGTGACGCACGGCGCGATGCCGTCGATGCAGGGTCCGACGAGCGCTTTTCGCGCCCGCTCGGCGACCTCAGCGCGGGCGCTTCGTCGACCACGGCCGTGGTCGACCCAAGTTCCACTCCAACTTCATGGACTTAGGCAGGCGAGCTTACGCAGCTTGACAGCCTTTGTCAGTGCGCGGGGAGGGCGCGGCGAGTCACGTTGTTGCCTGTCGACAACGATTAGGCGTGCCACCGTGCGGGCTCTAGGCAGCTCATTGAGCGTCCTCTTCCGCGATTCACCGTTCGAGGAGGATGCGCAGCATGCGACGGAGCGGCTCGGCCGCGCCCCACAGCAGCTGGTCGCCGATCGTGAACGCGCCGACGTAGCCGGGGCCGATCGTCAGCTTCCGCAGCCGGCCGACCGGGATCGTCAGCGTGCCGGTGACCGCCGCCGGGGTCAGCGACTTCGCGGTGTCGTCGCGCGTGTTCGGCACCAGCCGCGTCCACGCCGTCGACCGCGCGACGATGTCCTCGACCTCGTCGAGCGGCAGGTCGCGGCGGAGCTTGATCGTCAGCGACTGCGAATGGCAGCGCATCGCGCCGACGCGCACGCAGAGCGAGTCGATCGGGATCTCCGGAAGAGCGAATCCCGGCCCACGCCCGAGGATCTTGTTGGTCTCGGCCATCCCCTTCCACTCCTCGAGCGAGATGCCGTCGCCCATGTCGCGGTCGATCCACGGAATCAGGCTGCCGGCGAGCGGCACGCCGAAATGCGCGGTCTCGTCGGCGGTGAGGCCGTGCTGCGCGGCGAGCACCTTGCGGTCGATGTCGAGGATCGCCGACGCCGGATCGGCGAGCTCGGCCGCGACCGCGTCGTGCAGCGTGCCGAACTGCGTCAGCAGCTCGCGCATGTGCTGCGCGCCGCCGCCGGACGCGGCCTGGTAGGTGGTGCACGTCATCCACTCGACGAGGTCGTGGACGAAGAGGCCGCCGACGCCCATCAGCATTCCGGCCACCGTGCAGTTGCTGCCGATGAAGTCGCGAACGCCCCGCTCGATCGCCGCGTCGATCACCGGGCGGTTGACCGGGTCGAGCACGATGACCGCGTCGTCCTGCATCCGCAGCGTCTTCGCGGCGTCGATCCAGATCCCGGTCCAGCCCGCGGCCCGCAGCTTCGGATGGACCTCGCCCGTGTAGTCGCCGCCCTGGCAGGTCAGCACGATGTCGAGCTGCTTCAGCGTCTCGATGTCGAACGCGTCGCGGCACGTGCCGCCGTCGATGCCGTCCGCGACCGCCGGCCCCGGCCCGCCGACGTTCGACGTGCTGAAGAACACCGGCTCGATCGACGCGAAGTCGCCCTCGTCGCGCATCCGCTGCATCAGCACCGAGCCAACCATGCCGCGCCATCCCACCAGTCCGACCGTCTTCATGCGTTCAGCCACAGGTCAACCCTCCGTGCGCAGCGCTGCCACCACCGCGTCGCCCATCGCCTTCGTGCCGACGGCCGAGACGCCGCCGGCCGCGATGTCCGCGGTCCGCAGACCGTCCGCGAGGACGCGCCGTACCGCGCGCTCGATGCGGTCCGCCGAGACCGCGTCGGCGAGCGTGTAGCGCAGCATCATCGCCGCCGACAGGATCGTCGCGAGCGGGTTCGCGATGCTCTTCCCGGCGATGTCCGGCGCCGACCCGTGCGACGGTTCGTAGAGCCCCTTGCCCGACGCGTCGAGCGATGCCGACGGCAGCATGCCGATCGAGCCGGTCAGCATCGCGGCTTCATCCGACAGGATGTCGCCGAACAGGTTGCCGGTGACGACCACGTCGAAGTTCTTCGGCGCCTTCACGAGCTGCATCGCGGCGTTGTCGACGTACATGTGGTCGAGGGCGATGTCGGTGTAGTCGGCGTGGACAGCGCTGACGACACCGCGCCAGAACTGGGACGTCTCGAGCACGTTCGCCTTGTCGACGCTCGTCACCTTGCCGACCGAACCTTTACCATTCGCCGCCCCCTTCCGCTTTCGCGCCGCGTCGAACGCCACGCGCGCGATGCGTTCGATCTCGGGGCGCGTATAGCGCATCGTGTCGAACGCCTCGTCGGCGCCGGCGAACGCGCCGTCCGGCGACGATCGGCGGCCGCGCGGCTGACCGAAGTAGATGTCGCCGGTCAGCTCGCGGACGATCAGGATGTCGAGCCCGGACACGACCTCCGGCTTCAGCGACGACGCGTCGGCGAGCTCCGGGTACAGGATCGCGGGGCGCAGGTTCGCGAACAGGCCGAGCTCGCGGCGCAGACCCAGGATCGCCTGCTCGGGGCGCAACGCGCGCGGCAGGCTGTCGTACTGCCAGTCGCCGACGGCGCCGAACAGCAC
>CAXTDA010000061.1:2982-13472 GCA_964242935.1 uncultured Burkholderiaceae bacterium
CCGATGTCGTCGAAGCCGTTCAGCAGGCAGTACTTGCGGAACGCCTCGACGTCGAACGGGCTCGCCCGGTCGGCCGGGTCGATGACGACCTGCCGCTCGAGGTCGATCGTCAACGAATAGCCGGGCACGACGGCGGCGTCGTGGATCAGCCGCGCGACCTCGGCCTCGGGCAGCACGATCGGCAACAGGCCGTTCTTGAAGCAGTTGTTGTAGAAGATGTCGGCGTACGACGGCGCGATCAGCGCGCGGAAGCCGTACTGCCCGAGGGCCCACGGCGCGTGCTCGCGCGACGAGCCGCAACCGAAGTTCTTGCCGGCGACCAGGATCGACGCGCCGCGGTAGCGCGGCTGGTTCAGCACGAAGTCCGGGTTCGGCCGGCGGCTCCGCGGATCCATCCCCGGCTCGCCGTGGTCGAGGAAGCGCCACGCGTCGAACAGGTTCTCGCCGAAGCCGGTCCGCGCGATCGACTTCAGGAACTGCTTCGGGATGATCGCATCGGTGTCGACGTTGTCCCGATCCATCGGCGCGACGAGGCCGCGGTGGACGCGAAAGGCCTCCATCACAACCTCCGGACGTCGACGAAGTGCCCCTCGATGCCGGCGGCGGCCGCCATTGCGGGACTGACGAGATGCGTCCGGCCGCCCTGCCCCTGGCGGCCTTCGAAGTTGCGGTTCGACGTCGACGCGCAGCGCTCGCCGGGCTCGAGCCGGTCGGCGTTCATCGCGAGGCACATCGAGCAGCCCGGGTCGCGCCACTCGAATCCGGCGCCGATGAAGATCTTGTCGAGCCCCTCGGCCTCGGCCTGCGCCTTCACGAGTCCCGATCCCGGCACCACCAGCGCGAGCTTGACGTTCTTCGCGATGCGCCGGTTGAGTCGCTTGACCACGGCGGCCGCGTCGCGCAGATCCTCGATGCGCCCGTTCGTGCACGAACCGATGAACACCTTGTCGATCGCGATCCCGTCGATCCGCATGTCGGGCTCGAGGCCCATGTACGTCAGCGCACGCTCGATCCCGTCGCGCTTCTGCGCGTCGCGCTCGCGCTCGGGGTCGGGCACGCGCCCGTCGATCGTCGCGACCATCTCGGGCGACGTGCCCCAGGTCACCTGCGGCTTGACGGTCGACGCGTCGAGCTCGACGGTGCGGTCGAACGACGCCCCGGGGTCCGAATGCAGCGTGCTCCAGTCGGTCAGCGCCGCGTCCCAGAGCGCCCCGCGCGGCGCGTACGGCCGGCCCCTGACGTAGTCGATCGTCGTCGCGTCGCAGGCGATCAGTCCCGACCGCGCGCCGGCCTCGATCGCCATGTTGCAGACCGTCATGCGGCCCTCCATCGACAGCGCGCGGATCGCGCTGCCGGCGAACTCGATCGCATGACCGGTCCCGCCCGCCGTGCCGATGCGGCCGATCACCGCGAGGACCAGGTCCTTCGCGGTGCAGCCGCGCGGCAGGCGGCCCTCGACCCGGACCAGCATGTTCTTCGACTTCTTCGTGACCAGCGTCTGCGTCGCGAGCACGTGCTCGACCTCCGACGTGCCGATGCCGAACGCGAGCGCCGCGAACGCGCCGTGGGTGCTGGTGTGCGAGTCGCCGCAGACCACCGTCATCCCCGGCAGCGTCGCGCCCTGCTCCGGTCCGATGATGTGGACGATGCCCTGGCGCCGGTCGGTCATGTTGAAGTACGTCAGTCCGTACTTCTGCGCGTTCGCGTCGAGCGTCTCGACCTGCAGGCGCGAGACCGGGTCGGCGATGCCGTCGGCGCGATGCGTCGTCGGCACGTTGTGGTCCGCGACCGCGAGGTTCGCGCTGTTTCGCCACGGCTCGCGATCGGCCAGACGCAGGCCCTCGAAGGCCTGCGGGCTCGTCACCTCGTGCAGGAGGTGGCGATCGATGTAGAGGATCGCGGTGCCGTCGTCCTCGCTGTGGACCACGTGCGCGTCCCACAGCTTGTCGTATAACGTCTTGGCCATCGCAATGCACGTGGATATAGGGGGTCAAAAATTATGCCACAGGCCACCGCTGTCCCCCACCCGCGGGCGTCCCGTCGTGTCGGAGAGCTGAGTCGGGCCGGGACGTCGGCAGCGCGATGATCTTCCGTGACAGCCTTGGGGCGGCGCGAGCCAACAGGAACCCCATGCGAGGCCACAAGCGCCTGTCTGTCGATTCGCATCGCGGTGCTCCCTGCCGACGCCGCCACCCAACGCATCGCTTGTCTTCCCTTCGTCGAAGCGAGCCCGGAGAAGGCCTATACCGTCCGCATGCGCGGGCTGCTGTCGAGCTTCGGTCGCGTCGTTCCTTACTCGCCGCTCGTCCGAACGTGCGTCGCGGGCCTGCAGCCTCGGGAGGGTCGCCTCGCCTGCGTCGTCGTCAACCGGATCGACAAAGACTGCTCAATCGCAGGACGCAAGGGTCGCGATCCAGAAAATAATCCGCGTGTTCGCCCGCACGATCGCGACGCGACTGGCTGCGCGTCGACTCGTCTTCGTCCATCACAACAACGATCCGCACGCGGTGTACGAAGGCAACGAGACCGTCGCCACGCGCTGGGTCGATCGGTACGAGACGACGGATCTAAGCGAGCACATCGCGTAGCTCGTGAAGAATTTGCGCACGGGTCTGATTAGGCCGCCATCGCGAACGTCGCGCGTGATTGTCGCGAAACGGACCGTGAACCGGCTCTTCCTGCAGGCCCTGGACCGGCTCGCTCGGCGGCCAGGTCGGATGGTCCGACCTCGGACCCCTGGTCGAAACGCTGAGGGATGCGCCCGAGTCGGGCGTGCGCGACGCGGTCATCGCCGTGCCGACGTCACTACCCGACAATCGCCGCTAGCTTGAGATCCTCGCGCGGATGAGAGAGGACGAGAACCGGTCCGCCTCGGATGCGGCTGCGAACGCGATCGTGCAGATCCGCGCGCCCACCGAAGGGACGCGGGGCGCTACATCCACTGCCGATATGACGCTGGATCGTCCATGCGCTCCCGGGATTGCCGGGGCGATCGCGCCCGGCCGTCGCGGCCGATGTCGCCCGCATCGAGGCCCCTCCGGTCGCTACGCTTGACGCAACGACCACGCAGTTGCGGCAAAGCGAATCACTCACACTCTCGCACAGGCTGAACCGCCCCGAGTAACTCGAGGGCCCTTCGATGTGAGCCATGTTCCTGTTGGTGACACAGCGATCCGAAGCTGATTGGGTGCGGCCCTCGCCGAGCAAACCATTCCGTCCATCACCCGTTGACGATTTCGTCCAGAATTTATGGAAGTGGCTTGAGCTCCCGGTAGACGTGTGAGACCTCGACCTTGTTAGTGAAGTGGCAACTGAAGCAATTACTTCCACTCGTTTGCGACGTTGCCTGCATGAACGATTCGATCGTTGCATTGGCAAGCTGGTTTGTCCCGACCTGGTTGCCTTGCCCAGGCGGTTGGCCATTTACTGTCCAAGTCGTTCCAAGCTGGAAGTAGTTCTTTCTTGGGTCTCCCTTCTGCAACTGACCAAGCACGGCATTGTTATTCATGATCACTTGTGTATTCAACGAAGTATTTGCGCCATCAGTACCCCATGGCCGCGTTCTCAAGATAGTGCTGGGAGCCACCGGCATCCCGACAATGGCCATGTTGTCCCAAGAAGCATTGGGCAGGTTTATCGTATCAGAACCCCCGCCTGTCTTAAACGTCCAGACTGCTGTCGAGCCGGCAGTCACGGTCTTTACGCCGCTTGTAGATTGATAAGAGTAAGAAGCACTCGGCGCGTTGCCAACGTGCTCCAAAGTACCCCATACCAGTTCTCCATGACCATTGGTACTGCCCACAACATGGATCCCAATCATAACAAGTTTAACTGTTGACTTTCCATTAGGCACCCATTTGTTTGCATTGCTCTTGTCAAAGGTTGGAACTGTTGCGCTTACTTGAATGTAGTCGTCTGGATTGGGTACAGCAGAGGCCTCGATCCAACTAGACTTACTTTCCACCGCCAAAGCGCTTGGCTCAAGTATGGTATGACCCTTGCTGGACGCGAAGGCTTGCACCTTCGCAGCGTCCGTCGACAACGTCGGAAACTCAATGTTGGTTCCCGACGGAATGACTGCATCTCCCTGCATCGAGCGATGATAAGCATACAAATCATTGACAACGGTGATGTAATAGATGAGCGAACCGTTCTGGGAAAGAAGGACACCATCATCGGCTTGACCCGGCTCGACGTCGATCACCTGATTACTCTTATCGAGGAAAAGCAACTGATTATTGATCTTCGCCGACTGGGCGAGGATCGACTTCTGAAAGACATTCGCTGCGAGCAACGTTGTCCGGTGGCCCGGACTGAGCTCGACACTCCGGCGATCTAGCCTGGGCAGATCAAGGTGACGAGCGGCGATCTCCCGTCCGGACGTGTCGAAGAGACGCAAAGCGCCATCCGGACTACGCCTTGCCGATGCGATGCGGACTAACCGGCCGTCTTGCGAGCGCACGAGTGGCGGTGATGGACGACCGACAACTGGCTGAACTTCAACGACGTGTCCCGATTTAGCCAGAAGAGCTGGAAATCCATTGGGTCCTAGCTCCGTCTTACGAAGTAGCATCTGAAGAGCCGAAGGATTGTTAGGCAAAAACGTGCGTCGCCCATCTGGTCCTTCTGGTGTAACGGTAAAAAATTTCGGCGAAAACATGATTCGTCCCGTTCCGCCGTAGCTCGCCGGTGCGGGCGATGTCAACCACAAGAACATCTGGTTCGTCCAGGTAAAGAAGCCGCAATTCGGCTCAAGCTGCAGCGTGCTGTCAGCAGCTTTGGCAACTGCGTTTAGATCGGCCTTACCATTCACGAACATTGCAGCAACGACGGATGACTCGACCCCGCATTCTCCGGATGCATCAGTTGGTACGATTTGAGCTGGCACTTGCGTGTTCAGAGTAAAAGTCAGCAAGGCAAAAGCCACGATTTTCGGAGTACGATGCGTATACAAAATAGTCATAGTCTTTCTCCTTTTTGCTCCCTATTGAACAAAATCGCGAAGACACGACGACCATCTGCCGAACAAACCAGTATTTGGTCACGAGCACGCCTGGGCAGGGACGATCGGCGTGCGTTGTCATATTGATGCCAAGCTGTTAAAGTTGTTCTCGGCACAATACATCGCTCATCTACGATCGATTCGTACCTTACTCGACAACGGCAGTTTGATACCCGCTACAACTCCTGCCGAACCGACGCTCGCCAAAGCGGCGACGGACCGCAAAACCTATGGCGGCGAAACTAACGAGCATTACCCGGCCTCCCGGCTCCGGGACGCTTCCGAAGAAATAGACGTCGAGAAATGGCGAGGGGTGTTCCGAGTCGATTCCCTCGTAAGCCGTATTGATGGCGTGAAAGCGCGTCATGTCGGCGCGCTCGTCGTAGACGAACGCGGTATCGATCTTCCATTTATCGTCGAGGTTGGCGAGGAAGTATTGGTGGGTCGAGGAGACAAGCCCGCTCGTCGTCGACCAGTTGCCCGGAATTGTGAAGCCGACTCCGAACTGGCCACCGTCGTCGACCAGCCCGCCGATGAATAGCGTTAGCTCGAGCGTCGGCAAACGATTGTTGAGGAAGGGCACGAAGACATCGTTGCGGTCGTCATAGCGATATAGGGGTCCGGGTCCAAAGAGATCGTCCGACGCGCTGAAGCGCTCCGTCACTCGCCAGCTGCCAGCGCCCGAAGCGCTGACCGTCAGGTCGAAACCGCTCGGCGGCGTGAAGGCATTGAGCGTCACACCGACCGCTCCGGTGGAGGACAGCTGATAACTCTCCAGCGAAGGTGCCGCGTCGAACACGACCTGGTTCGCGCCGCTCGAGCCGGCTCCGATCGTCTGCGTCGCCTCGATTTCCATCCGAGCGTCGCGAAATGCGGGATCGCTGAAGCTGATCGTCGCGACGCTTTCGCGCGCAGGAGTAGTGACGGAAGCTCGAGCAGTCGCGAAGCCGAGGAGGAAAGTCGCGGAAAGCGAGATCGCGACGAGGCAGCGGTTCATGGTGTTCTCCTCGAAACGATGGGCCATCGATCAGGGGGACTGCCGCTGACGGATCGGTACGCGCCTGTCGATTCGCAAATCGTCATGGAAAGGCTTTCAGCGACGTGGCGTTTGGTCGGGTGGTGCGGTTTCGATACGTGCGGCGGGTGAACAGAAGCAGACGTGAAGGGTGACCGGACGAGCGACCGAGCCGCTCACGAGTTGGTCGAAAAGCTGCCCGCGGACAACAGGACGACGACTTTCGGCGGTGCCCTTCGACGCCACGAGGTCGGACCGCGATCGCGGTTTTGTCGAAGGCAGGCAGCTTGCATCCAGCTCTGCTCGCACTCTTGCACCGAGCGATGGATGGCGTCCTTAGGCAACCTTAAAAAAACCAAAGTTTTCCCTTTCCACCGAGCGGCGGGCGAGCAAGGATCTGGCGCGCGAGGTCGACCGCGGTGGAAGCCGCGGGGCCCAGCACCAACCCGCCCAACGTCACGGCGGCAGGCGCGTCGGGCGCTGTGGCGTTCGTCGGCGCCCGGGACTGCAGCGGCAATCGCCGCAACCCATCGTTCGCTTATCTCAACGGTGCTGCCGCGGCGGGATTCTTCAATCCGGCGGCTACTTGCAAGAAGACGTGCTGACGTGCTCTGACGGCACGGTCACGGAACAACGAGTAGCCCTGGAGCCGCGCATCGACCATGCCAGGCACCAGACTGCGTGCAGTGGCTAGCGCAGCCCTTGCGCCCTCGATGTCGCCTGAACCAACTCGGTTCATGGCGAGGAACATGTGGACGTTCCCCAACTTCGGTGCCTCGGACACGGCCTGCAGCGCCCGCTGCAAGCCTGACGCGTATTCGCCCAGTGCAAAGTGCGACAGCGAAAGCCACGCCAAGACGTTTACAGAAGCCGGGTCGCGCGGGTTCAGTTTCAGCGCTTCATTGAGATGCGCCACGCCGGCGGTCGGATCGCCGACAAAGGTTCTGCAGCTGCCGAGGTTACGCAAGGCGAAGGTATCGTTCGGATTCAGCTCATGCGCATACATCAAGTTCCGCAAGGCATCGTCATAACGAATGCTTTGACCGTCCTGTCCGGGCTGGTGCATGAGTGCGACGGCACGGACCGTATAGCCGAGACTGTCCCTCGGATCCCATTCGATCGCGCGTTCGGCGAACTGCATGCATTCACCCCAGCAAGCCTCCAGGTCTGGCACGCTCCGAAAGGTGACTTGCTGCCCCTTTGCGATACTGATCGTGTTGAGTGCGAGCGTGCTGCTCGCGTCGATCTCCAACGCTCTTGTCGCTCGTTCGACAGCCGCCTCGAACAGTGCGGTGTCGGCGTTGCGATAACCCGTCCAGGTGTCGATCCAAGCGCGCATCGCGTGCTCGTATGCGCTCAGATTTGAGGGCAGCGCGCGCTTTGCCCTCAACTTCTCGGTCGCTTCGATTTCCGGCGCAATGGCGGTGACTACGCTACGAGTCAACTCCTCTTGAACCTGAAAGACGTCCTCCGTGTCTCGGTCGTAATGGTCGGCCCAAATGTGGTTGCCGGTGCTCGCATCGACCAGCTGAGCAGTAACGCGCAATCGCGTGCCGCGCCTGCGAACGCTCCCCTCGGCGATGTAGCGAACGCCCAGGCTACCTGCCACAAGCCGAACGTCGGTCGGCTTGCCTTTAAAAGAGAAGCTGCTGTTGCGCGACACAACGAAAAGCGAATGAAAGCGCGAAAGCGCGGTGATGACGTCCTCGGTCATTCCGTCGGCAAAGTAATCCTGCCCGGGGTCTTCGGAAAGATTGACGAAGGGCATGACAGCGATCGACGGCTTCCTCGGAAGAGCCAGATCGAAGTCTGCGTTGGCTCCGATTTCAAGGCGCGCGGTCGATTCGGCCGCTGGATGGCTATTCTGCTGCGAAGGCTGCTCGAGCTTGGCGCAGAATCGATATCCGCGTCCGGTGACAGTGACGATCGTGCCTTGCCCGACTACCTTGCGCAGCGCCGACATCTGTACCTCGATGTTCGCTTCCTCCACCACCGCTCCCGGCCATACGAGCTTGAGCAGTTCGTCCTTGCTCACCGTGCGGTCATGCCGCTCGATGAGCGCCTGCAGAAGGTCGAACGCGCGGCCGCCGAGAGTCGCTGGCTTGCCTTCCACCAAGATGCGGCGTTCGGTCGGCCTCACTTCGACCGACCCGAACCGGTGGCTTGTGGGTGCTTTGGCGGGCATGGGAGTTATCCGCAAATCGAAACGTTGGACGAGGACCACCGGAAGGGCCGTTTTGTCCATTGCGGACACTTTGCAGTATCGCGCGCCGGTTTGACCGCGTTGTTAGCATTCCACATGCCAGGTCGGCAAGCCCGGGCCGTCGCGCCCGCTTCCGCGGCGGAACCACGTCGCGGATGACCTCCCACACCAATCTCCGGCGGCGCCGTCCAACGCCGATCCCTACGGCAGGGCCATAAGGCAGACGATTCGTTGACCGACTTCCCATCGCGATGCGTCCTGCCGACCCCTCCACCCGACGCATCGCCTACCTACCCTTCGTCGAAGCGAGCCCCGAGAAGGCGTACACGGTGCGGATGCGCGAGTTGCTGTCGGGCTTCGGTCGCGTCGTTCCCTACGCGGGGCTGGTCGCGACCTGCCTCGCGGGTCTGCGGCTTCGCGAGGGTCGCCTCGCCTGCGTAGTCGTCAACTGGACCGACAACGACCTGCTCGATCGCAGGACGCGCAAGATCGCCGTGCGGAAGGTCGTCCGCGTGTTCGCCCGCACGATCGCGATGCGGCTGGCTGCGCGTCGACTCGTCTTCGTCCGGCACAACAACTACCCGCACGCGGTGGCCCGCGGCCATGAGGCGGTCGCCGCGCGCTGGGTCGATCGCTACGAGCGGCTCTTCGACGCGGTGCTGACGCACTCCGGCGACGAGCGCCAGCGCTCGCGCCGCTATTGCCCGCATCCGCTGTACCACCGGATCGTCCCCCGGCCCACCGCCTCGGCGATGCAGGATCTTCCGCGACGCTACTTCGTGGTCTTCGGCCGCATCGTCCCGTACAAGAAGCTGGAGGTGCTGATCGACGCCTTCCCCGCGGACGAGACGCTGCTGATCATCGGCGCCATCGGCGATCGCACCTACGCGGCGAGCCTCGAGCGGAAGCGTCGAGCGAACATCCTCGTTCGACCCGGATTGCTGTCCGAAGCCGACGCGCAGGCCCTCGTCGCCGGAGCCGCGGCGTTGCTGATCCCGCACGCCGACGGGGACGTGATCGTCAGCGGCTCGTTCTTCTACGCGATGACGTTGCGGGTCCCGGTCGTCGCGGTCGAGCCGCCGTTCCTCTGCTGGATCGCGTCGCGCGTCGGACCCGGCCTGCTGCGGCTCGCACCCGATGTGGGGGCGCTCTGCGCATCGCTCCCCGCCTGCCCGAGCGAGCGGGCCGACGTCGAACCACTGGCGACCGCGATCGTCGAGCGGGAGTTCGGCGACGCGACGGTGCGTGAAGCGATGCGCCGTGCGCTGGACCTCCCGCCCGTGTAGGCCGTGTTCAACGATCGAACGCCGAAGGCGACGTCGTGCCCGCGCACGCGGGGACCCGGTGGCGTTGCTCGGTCATCCCCGCGTTCCACGACGCCGGGTTCCCGCCTCCGCGGGAACGACGGATGTCGCATTCCGCACGTCGCCGCACTGCGCGCGATGCAACAACGCATGGTCCATCAGCACCAGCGCCAGCATCGCCTCCGCGATCGGCGTCGCGCGGATGCCGACGCAGGGGTCGTGGCGGCCGTGCGTCTCGACGATCACGGGATTGCCGTCGACGTCGATCGAGCGCCGCGGCAGCCGGATCGACGACGTCGGCTTGATCGCGATCGACACGACGATCGGCTGACCGGTCGAGATGCCGCCGAGCACGCCGCCGGCGTTGTTCGTGACGAAGCCGTCGGCCGTGATCTCGTCGCCGTGCTCGCTGCCACGTTGGGCGATCGACGCGAAGCCCGCCCCGATCTCGACGCCCTTGACCGCGTTGATCCCCATCATCGCGTACGCGATCTCGGCATCGAGCTTGTCGAACAGCGGCGACCCGAGGCCGACCGGGACGCCGGTCGCCTCGACGTCGATGCGGGCGCCGACCGAGTCGCCGCTCTTCCGGAGCGCATCCATCGCTGCTTCGAGCCGCGGCACGATTCCGGCATCGGCCGAGAAGAACGGATTGCGGCCGACCTCGTCCCACGACGTCAGCGGCATCGCGATGTCGCCGAGCGCGCTCATCCGCCCGCGGATCGACGTGCCGTGTTGCAGGCCGAGCCACTTCCTCGCGATCGCGCCGGCCGCGACCATCGGTGCCGTCAGGCGTGCCGACGAGCGCCCGCCGCCCCGTGGGTCGCGGATGCCGTACTTGTGCCAGTACGTGTAGTCGGCGTGGCCGGGACGGAAGCGCTGCGCGATCTCCGCATAGTCGCTGCTCCGCTGGTCCTCGTTGCGGATCAGAAGCGCGATCGGCGTGCCGGTCGTGCGGCCCTCGAA
>CAXTDA010000062.1:0-13467 GCA_964242935.1 uncultured Burkholderiaceae bacterium
ACGTCGACCTTCGTCGGCCTGAGCCTGCTGACGCTGTTGCTGTACGCGGCGCTCGGCGGCCTGATCGTTCTGCTGCCGTACGTCCTGATCCGGCTCGGCCACTACTCGGCCGTGCAGGCCGGCGCGGCGATGCTGCCGATCCCGGTGCTGATCGGGGGCGGATCGCGGGCGATGGGGCGCGTCGCTGCGCGTTTCGGCAGCCGTGCGCTGCTGATCTCGGGGAGCGCGATCGTCGCGGGCGGCCTCGCGCTTTACGCCCGGATCGGTGCCGACGCGATCGACTACGGGACGGACGTCCTGCCGCCGACGCTGGCCGTCGCGCTCGGCATGGCCCTCTGCGTCGCCCCGCTCACGACATCGGTCATCGCGTCGGTCGATCGCGACCACGTCGGCGCCGCGTCGGGGTTCAACAGCGCGCTTGCGCGCATCGGCGGCCTGATCACGACGGCACTGCTCGGCTTCGTGTTCGCGACCACCGACGCGTCGGGCCACCTGGTCGCGAGCGTGCGTGTGGCCGCCTTCGTCGGGGCGGGCTGCGCGATCGCGGCTGCGCTCTGCGGTTTGGTGCTGATCCGCGACGATCCCCGGCGTGAACGGCGGCCCGCGAAAATTCGAAGCCGTTTCCGGTCGTAACAGCGCGCTGTGGACGCCCGGCTACTGGGGCTGGCGCAACGGCTTCTACGCGTGGCACGGCGGCTACTGGGGGACGCACATCGGGTTCTACGGCGGCGTGAACTACGGGTTCGGCTACGTGGGGCACGGCTACGAAGGCGGGTACTGGAACGGGGGCGTCTTCAGCTACAACCGGAGCGTGAACAACGTCAACACGACGATCGTGCACAACGTCTACAACAAGACGTTCGTCGAGAACGACACCCGCGTGAGTTTCACCGGCGGGCAGGGCGGCATCGCAGCGCAGCCGACCAGCGAGGAACGGTTGGCGCGCGCCGAACCGCACGCCCCGCCGACCGGCCCGCAGCATCAGCACGAGCTGCAGGCGCTGCGCAGCCCCGAGCAGCGCGCGTCGTTCAATCACGGGGCGCCTGTCCATCTCGCTATGGCACATCCCGCAGGCGCATCGCACGGCGTCGGCCACCCCGGCGACCAGATGCATGCGGAGCTCGGAAGTGGACGACCAATGCCAGACGGCGGTCGAGAACTACACGGGCAACAGGGTCCGCAAACCCATGCCGGCGCCTATCACGGTGGCGGGCCCGCGAAGGCGATCCGTCGCGTCGCTGAAGACGGCCGCGTGAAGATGCGGCCGGGCGACGACGCTACTTGTTCACCGGCATCGTGAACTCGGGACCCTTGCTCGCCGACGCGTCGGGCCAGCGCTGCATGACGCTCTTATAGCGCGTGTAGAAGCGCACGCCTTCCTCGCCGTACGCGTGGTGGTCGCCGAACAGCGACCGCTTCCAGCCGCCGAACGAATGGAACGCCATCGGCACCGGGATCGGCACGTTGATGCCGACCATGCCGACCTCGATCCGCCGCGCGAACTCGCGCGCCGTCGCGCCGTCGGCCGTGTAGCAGGCGACGCCGTTCGCGAACTCGTGGCCGTTGATCAAGGTCACCGCGTCGGCGAACGTGTCGACGCGGACGATCCCGAGCACCGGGCCGAAAATCTCCTCCTTGTAGATCTTCATCTCCGGCGTGACGTGGTCGAACAACGTCGCGCCGAGGAAGAAGCCGTCCTCGCGCTCCGGCACCACGTGCTTCCGGCCGTCGGCCTCGAGCTTCGCGCCGCTCGTGATGCCGTCCTCGATGTAGCCGAGGATCTTCTGACGATGCACGTCCGTGACGACCGGTCCCATGTCGGCGTCGTCTTCCATGCCGTCCTTGATCCTCAGCTTCGGGATGCGGTCCTTCAGCTTCGCGACCAGGTCGTCG
Organism: uncultured Burkholderiaceae bacterium; assembly: GCA_964242935.1. Lineage (GTDB taxonomy): Bacteria > Pseudomonadota > Gammaproteobacteria > Burkholderiales > Burkholderiaceae_D > CAHJXF01. The sequence continues at coordinate 1,894 of CAXTDA010000062.1, forward strand.
GCGATGTGCCCGACGGCCACGCCGACCGAGATCGCCATGCAGCGCTCGCCGGCCGATCCGTAGGCCGCGCCGATCAGCGCGTCGGCCGCGTGGTCGAGGTCGGCGTCCGGCATCACGACCAGGTGGTTCTTCGCGCCACCGAGCGCCTGCACGCGCTTGCCGCGCTTCCCGGCTTCCAGGTGGATGTATTCGGCGATCGGCGTCGAGCCGACGAAGCTGATCGCCGCGACGTCCGGATGGACCAGCAACGCGTCGACCGCCTCCTTGTCGCCGTGGACGACGTTGAACGCGCCGTCGGGGAGCCCCGCCTGTTTGAGCAGCTCGGCGATCAGCAACGATGCCGACGGGTCGCGCTCGGACGGCTTCAGCACGAACGTGTTGCCGCAGACGAGGGCGAGCGGAAACATCCACATCGGGACCATCGCCGGGAAGTTGAACGGCGTGATGCCGGCGCAGACGCCGAGCGGCTGGCGGAGCGCGAAGTTGTCGATGCCGCCGCCGATGTTGTCCGAGAACTGCGTCTTCATCAGCTGCGGCGCGCCGCACGCGAACTCGACCACCTCGATGCCGCGCATCACCTCGCCCTTCGCGTCCGAGAAGACCTTGCCGTGCTCGCGCGTGATCAGCCGCGCCATCTCGTCGTGATGGCGGTTCAGCAGCTCCTTGAAGCGGAACATCACGCGTGCGCGGTTCAGCGACGACGTCTCGCTCCACTTCGGAAACGCCTTCTTCGCGGCCGCGACCGCGGCATCGACGACGCCGGCGTCGGCGAGCAGCACCTCGGCCGAGATGGCGCCGGTCGCCGGATTGAACACCGGCGCACGGCGCGAGTCGCGGGCCGGGTCCACGGCTTCGCCGTCGATGAAGTGGCCGATGGTGCTGACGGCGGAATGGGCGACGTTCATGGGTTCTCCTCGCGGGGGATGCTGAAGGCGGCAAGGATACCTGCCGACGCCTCCCGAACCGGTGTCGCGCATTCCGTCGTTCGATTCGCACGATCCATCGCGTCCGGCGTGCTCATCGAGCGACTCGTGGCTAAATGCCGCCTGCTTCGCGGCCATCGGCCGCTCACGGAGACGCCATGCTGTCGATCGACCAACTCACGCACGTCTATGCGAACGGCGTCAAGGCGCTCGATGCCGTGTCGCTCGACATCCCGGCCGGGATGTTCGGCCTGCTCGGGCCGAACGGCGCCGGCAAGTCGTCGCTGATGCGCTGCCTCGCGACGCTGCAGGTGCCGACGTCCGGCGCGATCCGCTTCCAGGTGGACGAGAACTTCGGGATCGACGTGCTGCGCGATCCCGCCCAGCTCCGCGCGACGCTCGGCTACCTGCCGCAGGACTTCGGCGTCTATCCGCGCGTGTCGGCGATCGACATGCTGGAACATCTCGCGGTCCTGAAGGGCGTCGCGGGCCGCGGCGAACGCAGGGACACGATCGAGGCGCTGCTGAAGCAGGTCAACCTGTGGGACGTGCGGAAGAAGGCGATCGCCGGATTCTCCGGCGGCATGCGCCAGCGCTTCGGCATCGCGCAGGCGCTGATCGGCAATCCGCGGCTGATCATCGTCGACGAGCCGACCGCCGGCCTCGACCCCGAGGAACGCAACCGCTTCAACAACCTGCTGTCCGAGATCGGCGAGAACGTCGTCGTGATCCTGTCGACGCACATCGTCGACGACGTCACCGACCTCTGCCCGCGGATGGCGATCCTGGTCGGCGGCCGCATCGTCGAGTCCGGGACGCCGGCCGCGCTGATCGAGGGTCTGCGCGGACGCATCTGGCAGGCCACCATCGACAAGACGCGCCTCGAAGCCGCGCGTGCGGACGCGCAGGTCATCGCGACGCGTCTGCGCGCCGGCAACACCATGATCCGCGTGCTGGCCGACGCGTCGCCCGGAGTCGGCTTCGCGCCGGTCGAGGCCGGCCTCGAGGACGTCTACTTCGCGACCTTGCACCGCCATCGCGCGCCGGCGGCGTCCCTCGCGAAGGCGGCCTGACCATGCTGTCCTCGATCGCCCGCTTCGAGTGGCGCTACCAGGTCCGGAGCCCGGTCTTCTGGGTCGGCTTCCTGCTGTTCTTCCTGCTGACGTTCGGCGCCACGACGGTCGACACGATCCAGATCGGCAGCCGCGGCAACGTCAACATCAACGCCCCGTTCGCGATCGTGCAGACGATGGGGATCATGGGCGTCTTCGGCATCTTCATCCTGGTCGCGATGGTCGCCGGGACGGTGATCCGCGACGACGAGACCGGCTTCGCGCCGATCCTGCGCAGCACGCGACTGACGAAGGGCGCCTACCTGGTCGGCCGTTTCGGCGGATCGATCGCGGCGGCACTGCTGGTGATGGCCTCGGTGCCGCTCGGCATCGCGATCGGGTCGGCGATGCCGTGGCTCGATGCCGAGAAGATCGGCGCGTTCGTGCCGTGGCACTACCTCTATGCGCTCTTCGTCGTCGCGTTGCCGACCATGCTGATCATGGGGTCCGCGTTCTTCGCCCTGGCGACCGCGACGCGCTCGCTGATGTGGACTTACGTTGGCGCCGTGACGCTGCTCGTGCTGTTCTCCGTGTCGCGGATCTGGCTTCGCGACCTGCAGTACGACACGCTGTCGGCGCTAGCCGATCCGTTCGGCCTGTCGGCGCTGGCCATCGTCACGAAGTACTGGACCGCGGCCGACCGCAACACGATGCTGCCGCCGCTCTCCGGCCTGCTGCTCACGAACCGCCTGTTGTGGATCGGCATCGCCGCGCTGTTGTTCGCGGTGGCCTGGCGGCTCTTCCGCTTCGAAGTCCGCTCGCGGCGTGCGAAGGACGGTGCGGGCACGGCCGAAGACGTCACCGCGCGGGCGGGGGTGGCCCCCCCACCGGGGGGGCTTGCCCCCCCCGGCCCCCCGCCGCCCCCCCCCCCCCCGCAACTCGTCGCGCTCGCGCGCTTCGACATGGCGTTCGTGTTCCGCAGCCCCGCGTTCTTCGTGCTGCTCTTCATCGGCGTCGTCAACGCCGGCTTCTCGGCCTGGTCGGTCGGCGAGTGGTACGGCAGCGCGTCGTACCCGGCGACGCGGCTGATGGTCCAGGCGCTCTCGCAGGCGTTCGCGATCATGCCGATCGTGATCGCGATCTACTACGCCGGCGAGCTGGTCTGGCGCGACCGCGAACGCCGCATGCACGAGATCGTCGACGCGACCGCGGCGCCCGACTGGACCCACCTGGTCCCGAAGATCGTCGCGATCGCGCTGGTCCTCGCGACCACGTCGATGGTCGCCGTGGCGACCGGGATGGGGATCCAGCTGCTGAAGGGCTACACGCACTTCCAGCTCGGCGCGTACCTGCTGTGGTTCGCGTTGCCGACGCTGATCTCGGCGCTGCTGCTCGCGGTGCTGTCGGTCTTCGTCCAGGTGCTGGTGCCGCAGAAGTTCATCGGCTGGGGCGTGATGCTGGTCTACGTCGTCGCGTCGGTCGCGTTGGCGTCGGCGGGCTTCGAGCACAACCTCTACAACTACGGCGGCACGCCGAACGTGCCGCTGTCCGACATGAACGGGATGGCGCGCTTCTGGATCGCGCAGACCTGGTTCCAGTTCTACTGGGGCGCGTTCGCGCTGATCCTCGCGGTCTGCGCCTTCGGCCTCTGGCGCCGCGGCACCGCCACCGCGCTGGGTCCGCGGTTCGCGGCGTTCCCGCGGCGCGTCCGGGGCGGTGCGCTCGCGTTGCTGGTGATCGGCGTCGTCGCGTGGATCGGCAGCGGTGCCTGGATCTTCTACAACACGAACGTCCTCAATCGCTATCGCACGCAGCCGGACCGCGACAAGCTCCTCGCCGAGGCCGAGAAGCAGCTGCTGCCGTTCGAGAAGTTGACCGTGCCGCGCGTCGTCGCGGCGACGTTGAACGTCGAGCTGTATCCGAAGGAGACGCGCGCCGTCACGGCCGGCAGCTACCGACTCGTCAACCGCAGCAGTGCGCCGATCGATCGCATGCATGTCAACTGGAACGATCGGCTGCGGATGGACCGGCTGGAGATCGACGGCGGCGTCGTGGAAAAGGAATACGCCGAGTTCTCCGATCGGGTCTATCGGCTCGATCCGGCGATGCAGCCGGGCCAAACGCGCGAGGTCCGCTTCACCACCACGCTCGAGGAACGCGGATTCCCGAACGGCAACCCGCTGACGCGCCTCGTCGACAACGGCAGCTTCGTCGACAACAGCGAGATCGCGCCCAACATCGGCATCGACCGCGAGGCGTTCCTGAAGGACCGTGCGAAGCGCCGCAAGTACGGCCTGCCGTCGGACCTGCGGCCGCCGACGCTGGAGGACGAGTCGGGTCGCGTGCGGAACGTGTTCAGCCCGTCGAGCGACTGGGTCGATGCCGACATCACGGTCACGACCGACGAGGACCAGACCCCGATCGCACCCGGCTACACGGTCTCGGAGACGGTGGCCGGCGGCCGGCGCACGGTGCACTTCAAGCCCGACGCACCGATCAACAACTTCTTCTCGATCCAGTCGGGCCGCTACGCGGTGCGACACGACAAGGCAGGCGACATCGACCTCGCGGTCTATTACCTGCCGGGGCACGAGTACAACGTCGACCGCATGCTGAACGCGATGAAGGTGTCGTTGACGCTGTTCGGCGAGCAGTTCTCGCCGTATCAGTTCCGTCAGGCACGCATCCTCGAGTTCCCGAGCTACGCGTCGTTCGCGCAGTCGTTCGCCAACACGATCCCGTACTCGGAGGACATCGGCTTCCTGACGAAGCTCGGCGCCCCCGACAAGATCGACATCGCGACCTACGTGACGGCGCACGAGATCGCGCACCAGTGGTGGGGCCATCAGCTCGTGCCGAGCGCGCAGCAGGGCGCGACGATGCTGGTCGAGAGCTTCGCGCAGTACTCGGCGCTGCTGGTCATGGAGAAGATGTACGGGCGCGAGCAGATGCGGAAGTTTCTCAAGTACGAGCTCGACCGCTACCTGCGGCGCCGCGGCGGCGAGGTCGTCGAGGAGCTGCCGCTCGCCCGCGTCGAGAACCAGCAGTACATCCACTACCAGAAGGGTTCGCTCGCGATGTACTGGCTGAAGGAGGTCATCGGCGAGGAGAAAGTCAATCGGGCGCTCGCGACGATGCTGCGGCAGCACGCGTTCAAGGCGGCGCCGTATCCCAATACGCGCGACTTCCTGACGATCCTGCGGACCGAGGCCGGGCCGGAGAACGACGCGCTGATCACCGACCTGTTCGAGAAGATCACGCTGCTCGACGTCAAGGCCACCGATGCGAAGGCGGTCCGCCGGAGCGATGGCAAGTACGACGTGCGCTTCGAGGTCACCGCGAAGAAGCTGTACGCGGACGGCAAGGGCAAGGAGACCGAGGCGCCGCTCGACGAGCCGTTCGACATCGGCGTGTTCTCGGCGGAGCCGGGCAAGTCCGGGTACACCGCCGCCTCGGTGCTGGCGTTCGAGCGCCGGCGCATCGCCACCGGAAAGCAGACGGTGACGGTCGTCGTCGATCGCGAGCCGGCGTTCGTCGGCGTCGACCCGTACAACAAGCGCATCGACCGGAATTCCGAAGACAACCTCGCGAAGGTCGGCGCGTCGTGATCGACCGCGGTCGGACAAACGGTGACGTGCGGTCGGATTCGCTGACGTTCGAGTCGGCGTGTCATCCCGTTCGCGGTCGCATCCACCGTGGCAGCATCCTCGTCGCGCGCGGCGGGTCTCGCCGCGTCGGCGCCGGCACACTGCCGGCCGCCCCAATCAAAGAGGAACTGCCATGTCGACTCCCGAGAACCTGAAGGACCTGTACACCGACGAACTGAAGGACCTGTGGTCGGCCAACGACCAGATGCAGCGCTGTCTGAAGAAGATCGCGGGCAAGGTCTCCGATGCCGGCCTGAAGGACATGCTGGCGAAGTCCCAGGAAGGCATCACGAAGCACACCGAGACGTTGAAGGAGCTGATCGGCGCGAACGGCGAGAAGGTCTCGAAGGAACACTGCAAGGGGATGGAAGGGCTGGTCGCCGAAGCGACGAAGCACACGACCGAGGAAGCCCCCGAGAAGGGGCCGGTGCTGGACGCGGTGATCATCGCGCAGTACCAGCGAATGACCCACTACGGGATCGCCGGCTTCGGAACGGCAGCCGCCTATGCGCAGGCGCTCGGCCTGAAAGACGACCAGAAGAAGCTCGATGTCGCGACCAAGGAGATCTACGGCGGCGACGAGTACATGACAAAGCTCGCCGAGACGGTCAACAAGGACGCGAAGGACGAATAACGCGACGGCAACGCGTCAGCCGCCAGCACCTTGTCGACCGTCATCGGCAGCGCCCTGATCCGCTTTCCCGTGCGTTGTAGAGGGCATTGGCGATCGCAGCCGCGGCGCCCGTGATGCCGATCTCGCCGACGCCCTCGATGCCGAGCGGATTGATCTTGTGGTCGATCTCGTCGATCAGGATGACGTCGATCGCGAGGACATCGGCCTGCACGGGCACGTGGTAGTCCGCGAAATCTCTGACGGTGAACCGTCCGGTTCGAGGGTCTGCGATCGTTTCTTCGAGCAGGGCCTGGCCGACCCCAGGTCATGCCCGCCCGCGAGCTGCGACCGCGCGGTCATCGCGTTGAGAATCCGGCCACATGCGAAAGCGGCGCAGAGCCGCCCGACGCGGACTTCGCCGGTCGTGGCGTGGACGCGCACTTCGGCAAACTGCGCCCCGAACGCATGGCCCGAATCGTTGAATAGCAGGCCTTTGACGACGTCGAGCAGCCCGACCTTGCCCTTGCCTTCGATCGACTTCCTGCCGTTGCGGACGAGCAGGTCGAGGTAACGTTCGCCTCGCGAAGCCTCTGCCGTCAGAAGCCGCACTGGAAGGCGTCGTGATCGATGAACGCCTGCTGCATCAGATGCAACGATGCGCCCCGCGACAGTCCTTCGATCGTGGTGATCTCCCGGTCCTGGTTCTGTGCTGCCAGCGCGAGACAGCTGGTGATCCGTCGGCCGTCGACCAGGACGTGCAGGCTCCGCATTGTCCGTGATCGCAGTCCTTCTTCGCACCCGTCAGACCGAGATGCTCGCGGAGCGCGTCGAGCAACGTGGTCCGGCTGTCCAGCGCCATCCGGTGAACGTCACCGTTGACGGTCAACACGAGTATCGACGGTGCATCGACCTCCCGCGCGCCGTTCGCGCTCGACTGCCTTCGGGTGCACCTCGGGCGCCGCACCCGCGTTTGCCGTGATCATCGGGTGGTCCACCAGCGGCGACCAGCCCGTGGTTGACGCAGCGACAAGCGTTCGCCCATCGCGGGCGTCGCCAACGCGATGCCGTTCTCGCGGGCGAGCGTCTCGATCCGATCGAGGGGTTCGGACCATGGGTGCATGGCGAGATCGAAGGTGCCGTTGTGAACCGGCACCAGCCACCTGCCGTCGAGGTCCCGAAGTGCCTGCACCGTTTGTTCCGGCTGCATGTGGACGTCGGGCCAGTCCGCGTCGTAGGCGCCGGTTTCGAGCAGGGCGAAGTCGAACGGGCCGTAGCGCTCGCCGATGGTCCTGAAGTCGGCGTGATAGCCGGTGTCGCCGCTAAAGAACAGACGCAGGCCTCCGGCCAGGATCACCCACGACGCCCACAACGTGCGATTGCCGTCGCCGACCGATCGACCGGAAAAGTGCTGGGCAGGCACGGCCGCGAGCTCGACGCCCCGCACGCTCGTTTCCTGCCACCAGCCGAGTTGGCGTACTTTCGTCGGATCGACGCCCCAGGCGATCAGGCGATCCCCGACTCCCAGCGGCGTGACGAAGACCTCGACCTTGGAAGCCAGCTTCATGATCGACGCATGGTCGAGATGGTCGAAGTGGTCGTGAGAAAGGATCACGCCCCTGATCGGCGGCAGGTCGTCGACGGCGATCGGCGGCCGATGAAAGCGCTTCGGGCCGATCCATCCGAACGGGGAAGCGCGTTCGGAGAAGACCGGATCGGTCAGCCAGTAATCGCCGGCCAGCTTCAGGAGCACGGTCGAATGACCGAGCCGATAGAGGCTGTCGCTCGCTTCCGCCAGCATCGCGGCGCTGATCGGCTGTACCGGCAACGGAGCATCCGGGACGGTCGCAGCCGACTTTTCCGTCAGGTAGCGCCAGGTGATCGCGAGCGACGCGGCGACGCCTGGCGCTCCCCGCGCCGCGTCCACGTTGTGGAACTTTCCGCCACGCCGATCGGGCGAGCCTGCAGACTGGGGAACGGCAGCGGTGCAGGCGCACAAGGAGGCCATGGCCATGACGGTGATCACTCCTTCCACGGGACGACGACAAATCGAACCGTTCATCCAGTCTTCCCGGTTGTAAACTACTCGGTGTAGTGCATTCTGCCACAAAGTAAACCGAAAGGTGTAACGAAATGCCGACTATCCCGCTGATGAGTCGCTTGACCGATCGCAAGCGCGAATCGATCGTTCAAGCAGCGATCGACGAGTTCCGCACGCATGGGCTCGCGGCGACCAGCGTCGACCGGATCGCCCTGCGAGCGGCCGTGTCGAAGCGCACGCTGTATAACCACTTTCCCAGCAAGGAAGCGTTGTTCGCCGAGATCCTCGCCGTCCTGTGGGAAAACAGCGCAGGTCGGGCGGACCTCGCCTTTCGCGCCGACCTGCCGCTCCGTCAGCAACTGATCGATCTGGCGCTGGTCGAGATCGCCCGGTTGACCAACGACAACTTCGTGGACCTGGCGCGCGTCGCCTTTACGGCATTGATCGACTCGGCTGAACTCGTCGAGGAGACCGTGAACCGCCTCGCCGGGGCCGAGGACCCGCTGCTCGACTGGATTCGCGATGCGCGGAAGCACGGGCAGTTGAAGCCCTGCGACACCGCTCTGGCCGCGCAGCAGTTCATGAGTCTCATCAAGGGAGCCGTGTTCTGGCCGCAGATGGTCCTGGGCGAGAAGAGACCTTCGCTTCGCGAAAAGCGCAAACAGGCGATCGCGTCGGTCGACATGTTCCTCAGCCGTTACGCCGTGGATCCAGACCACGCCTCGGGCGGCGCCAGTCTCAAAAGACGGGCACGCGACTGAAGCCGCGTCTCGGTCGACTGCGGCGTACCACCCCTTCAGCTCTCCTTGTAGATCGCCGGAAACATCGTCTTCAGCGCCTCGACCTTCGGCAGGTCGTTGATGACGATGTACGGCTGCATCGGATGCAGCTTCAGGTAGTTCTGGTGATAGTCCTCGGCCGGGTAGAACGCAACCAGCGGCGTGACCTGCGTCACGATCGGCGCCTTGTAGACCTTAGTGCCGTCGAGCTGCGCGATGTATGCGTCGACGATGCGCTTCTGCTCGCCGCCCTGGTAGAAGATCGCCGAGCGGTACTGCGTCCCGCGATCCGGCCCCTGGCGGTTCAGCTCGGTCGGGTTGTGGGCCACCGAGAAGAAGACACGGAGCAACTGGCCGACGGTCACCTGCGAAGGGTCGTACACGATGCTCACCGCTTCGGCGTGGCCGGTCCGGCCGGTGCTGACGGTCTCGTAGTCGGCGGTCTTCTTCTCGCCCCCCGAGTAGCCCGAGGTCACCGCGGTCACGCCCTTGACATGCTTGAAGACCGCGTCGACGCCCCAGAAGCAGCCGCCCGCCAGGACCAGCGTCTCGCTGCCCTTCGCCGGAGCGAGCGGGAGGTCGACCGTGGGGGGCGGTACGTTGACCGTCGTATCGGCGGCGTCGGCCATGCTGCAGGCGGCGAGCCCGGCGAACAGGGCTGCCGTGGCAGCACGGGCGAACCGCTTCAAGATTGCGTTGGCGTTCATGAGGTCCTTTGCGGGATCGAGGTCAGGCGCGCTTGACGAACTTCATCGCGGCCGAGTTCATGCAGTAGCGAAGGCCGGTCGGCTTCGGGCCGTCGTCGAACACGTGCCCGAGGTGCGCGTCGCAGCGCTTGCACGAGACCGCCGTGCGCGTCATCAGCAGGCTGCGATCGGTCGTCTCGACCACGTTCTCCTTCGCGATCGGCTGCCAGAAGCTCGGCCATCCGGTCCCCGATTCGAACTTGGTCTGCGAGTCGAAGAGCGGCGTGGCGCAACAGACGCAGCGATAAAGGCCGGCGTCGTGCAGGTTCCACGTGCTGCCCGAGAACGGGCGCTCGGTCCCTTCCTTGCGGGCGACGACGAACTCGGTCGCGTCGAGCTGCTTCTTCCACTCGTCGTCGGTCTTCACGACCTTCGGGACGCTGACGGGCGCGAGCCGCACGCCGGCGTCGCTGAACGGCACGATCGTCACCGGACCGTTCGAGGTCGCGTTCGCGGAAGCGGCGGCCGCGGCCGGCTTCCGGCTGCCGAACCACGCGAGCGCGCCGAGCGCGGCACCCGCGGTCGCGATGAAGCCGCGCCGGCGGATGATCGTGGAATCGGGAGCCGTCGTGTCGACGGGGCGGGTGGTGGCCATGGAATACTCCAACGGAGTGATGAAGGGTACGCTCGCAAACCTACGTCGAGACGTCCGAAGCGGTTTCGCACCGCGCGTCGTTGAGTCGCGACGCGGCGGCGTTCGTTACGGTGAGGTGAGGCGAATCGCCTGCGGTTCAAGTCGCGAACCCGGCAGGATCTCCTTTGGGACCGCGGCCGGGTTCGAAAGGTCCCCACGGGCCGCCATCGGCTTGAAACGAGGTCCGAGGGCCCAATCTCAGCGCCAGACATTTTTATGGAGACCCCCATGCGTCTCGACAAGCTCACCACGAAATTCCAGGAAGCGCTGTCCGACGCGCAGAGCATCGCGGTCGGCCACGACAATCCGTACATCGAGCCGGTCCACGTGCTGTCCGCGCTGCTCGCGCAGCAGGACGGCTCGGCCCGCTCGCTGCTGCAACGCGCCGGCGTCAACGTGCAGCGCCTTGCGACCTTGCTCGACCAGGCGATCGAACGACTGCCGCGCGTCGAAGGCGCCGGCGGCCAGGTCAATGTCGGCCGCGACCTCGGCGGGCTGCTCAACATCGCCGACAAGCAAGCGCAGAAGCGCGGCGACGAATACATCGCGAGCGAGATGCTGTTGCTGGCGATCGCCGACGACAAGGGCGATGCCGGTCGCGCCGCGAAGGAAGCCGGGCTGTCGAAGACGGCATTGGCCACCGCGATCGACGGTGTCCGCGGCGGTGCGAACGTCGACAGCGCCGATGCGGAATCGCAGCGCGAGGCGTTGAAGAAGTACACGATCGACCTCACCGATCGCGCGCGCCAGGGCAAGCTGGACCCGGTCATCGGCCGCGACGACGAGATCCGCCGCACGATCCAGATCCTGCAGCGCCGCACCAAGAACAACCCGGTCCTGATCGGCGAGCCCGGCGTCGGCAAGACCGCGATCGTCGAAGGTCTCGCGCAACGCATCGTCAACGAGGAAGTGCCCGAGTCGCTGAAGGGCAAGCGGCTGCTGGTGCTCGACATGGCGCTGCTGCTCGCGGGGGCCAAGTACCGCGGCGAGTTCGAGGAGCGCCTGAAGGCCGTGCTGTCGGACATCGCGAAGGACGAGGGCCGCACGCTCGTCTTCATCGACGAGATCCACACGATGGTCGGCGCCGGCAAGGCCGAAGGCGCGATCGACGCCGGCAACATGCTGAAGCCCGCGCTCGCGCG
>CAXTDA010000063.1:0-13347 GCA_964242935.1 uncultured Burkholderiaceae bacterium
CGCGCCGCCCGTGCTGACGCTGGTCAAGAATGTCGGGTCGACGTTCGGTGCCGATTCGTCTTCGTCGAAGTCGGTGATCCGGTTCGAAGACCCGTCCGGCAAGTCGGTCGAGCTGACCGGCACCAGCGATGCGGACGCGACGAACCTGCTGACCATGCTGCAGCGGGCCGGCGCAACCAACATCACCAAGAAGGGCGCCTGACGTGGCGACGACCACTCTCGGCGGCGTCGCCCTGCCGCCCGACCTGCGCTGGACCGACGAGTTCAGCTGGTCCGAGGTCAAGGTCAAGCGCGACATCTCGCTCGCCGGCAATCTCGTCATGCAGGTCGCCTCGGTCCTCACCGGCCGACCGATCACGCTCGCCAGCGGCGACAGCAGCGCCTGGCTGCGCCGCAGCCAGATCGCCGCGCTGGTCGCGCTCCGCGACCTGCCGGAGCTGACGCCGATGTCGCTGGTCCTGCCCGACGCTCGCGCCTTCAGCGTCGTCTTCGACCTGACCGGCGACGAGGCGATCCGCGCTGAGCCGATCCGTCCTGGCAAGTTCGTCGCCGCGGCCGACTACTTCCGCGTGACCCTGAAGCTCTTCACGGTGTAGACCCGATGACCATCCTCGCGAGCGATGTTGTGATCCTGAAGTCGGAGCGCCTGACCGACTTCGACGACGGCGGCGGCAAGATGACCGGCCTCGAGATCGTCGACGGCGCGGTCAACAACCTCTTCCCGGACATCAGCCGCCTCGATCGGACTTACGGCCGGGTGTCGCTCCGCAAGGCCTTCGCCGCGATCCGCGCGCGCAACGTCGACACCTACTACGGCTCGCATTGCATCATCACCGAGCCGCCAGCCGACGACGCCGTCTCCGTGACGATGTTCTCGACCGCCTCCTATGCGGACGAGCGCAGCAACGCGCGCGATCGCATCGAGTCGTACCTGACGCCGTCGATCGAGTCGCGTTTCGTCCTCTTCGGCAACCATCTGCGCGGCTCACGCGTGCTGTCGATCTACACCGTCGACATCACGGTCCCGAGTCCGGAAGTCGGCTCGGTGATCGCCCTGCGTCATCTGAGTTCGAGCGAGGACGACGAGGTCGCGATCCAGCTCGACATTCAATACGAGCGCATCCAGCGGATCATCAGCCGGACCAACGGCAACTACGTCGTCCCGCTGTCGCAGCCGCCGCGGAAGATCAACGTCGACGTCATCATCATGGAGGTCTCGGCGACCCTTCATGCCGACTTCCCGGGGGCCGCGCCGACCGACGGCAGCGGCTCGCCGGCGAAGACGAAGCTGCAGCTGACGACCGCGACCGACGCGGCGCAGTACTACGGCGTCACGCGCCTCGCGGCCGCGGCCTCCGCCGGGGCCCTGTCGCTGACCGTGGCCGACATCTTCGCGAATCTCGTCCCGAGCGCGCAGAGCGAGGTCGCCGTCATCGACCAGCCGGGGGCGGCCTCGCTGCTGGTCGCTGCCGCCGCAGCGAATAGCGCGATCTCCCAGCCGGCGCAGTTCTGGCCCGGCGGGATCGACTCGATCTCCTATTTCCCGCGCGCGATCGTGCCTGGCTCCTTCTCGCTCGACGGCGCGACGGTCGACAACGGCCGCGGCGTCTACGACGACGGCCTCGTGCGCGCCTCGATCGACTATGCGAGCGGCAAGGTCACCGCGCGGCCGGCGAGCGGGACCTCGAGGACGATGACCGCGATCCCGGCGGCGCCGATGACGCAGTCGGGCTACACGAGTCAGTTCGTCGTCGATCCCGAGACCCGCTCCTACAACTACGTCTTCTCGCTCCCGCCGCTGCCGGCCCCCGGGTCGCTGTATGTCGACTACAAGGCGCAGGGCAATTGGTATCGCCTGCGCGACGACGGCGCCGGGCATCTCGCCGGCGATCTGACGTCCTACGGATCGGGCGTGGTCGACTACACGTCCGGCTCGGTCATCTTCACCGCCGGCGTCCTGCCGGATGCGAACACGGCGATCCTCTACGGCTGGGGCTCGCGCGAGAACCTCGAGATCGTCACCGGGCAGGGCTCGGCCGTCGCCGATCACATGGGCGGCTATGACGGGTCGAACAGCAATGCGTTCGACAACCTGACGATCGACGGGGACGGCAATACGCATTTCACCATCGGCAACGGGGCCGAACCGATCGCGCCGGGATCGGTGCAATTCGACTGGCTCGAGACGACCGGCAGCTATACCGACCAGACCGGACAGGTCGCCAATCGCTACGACGCGGCGAGCGCCGTCGACGACGGCAGCGCCGGCGACCTGAAGCGGGCGACCGATGACGATCCGGCCTTCCCGGCCGGCACGCTCAACTACTCGACCGGCGCGGTGACGCTCCGCGTGCAGTCGGTCCACTTCGTCGCTGCGCCGAACGGGCCCGACAGCATCGCCCTTCGCAGCGCATGAGCAGGAGCTCCTGATGGGCATGACCGTCGTCCGCTATCCGTGGCTGAGCAACAACCCCGGCGTCGGCGTTCCCTCGCGGCTCGCCTTCGCGACGGTCCACGCGGCCTGGGCGATCGTCGGCGACACGGCGAATCTCGGGCAGCACAAGATCAAGCTCGCGGTCGGGAAATACAAGCTGATCGTCCCCAACTCGGTCCTCTTCTCGTGGAACGGCTTCACCTTCTACGACCGCAACGGGGTCATCTATCGCTCGCTCGACGTCGCGACCGGCAGCGGCATCGTCGCGGGGACGATCGACTACAAGTCGCACATCGTCACGCTCTCCGATTGGGGCGGCCCGACCGCCTCAGCTGCGCTGCCGGTCGTCCTCGCGCTGCTGCTCGAGGACGGCAAGCGCAGCGTGGCCTTCGTGCGCTTTCGTACGCCCGGCGCGCCGCTCCGGCCGGCCTCGCTGTCGGTCCGCGCGACGACCAACAATGGCGACCTCCTGACCGGCTTCTCGAACGTCGACGGGACGATCTCGGGCGCGCACGTTGGCGGCTTCGTCGACTACGAGAACGGCATCGTCGAGGTCAACTTCGGCGACGAGCTGCTCGACAGCGGCGCGGGTCCCTTTCCGTGGCGGACCGAGCCGTGGTACAGCGTGGAGGCGCAGTATCAGCGCGGCGGCGAGACCTACGTGATTCGGCCGCAGCTGGTCGACCCGTCGACGGTGCTCTTCAACACGGTCGTCTATACCGCGATCCCGCTCGACGCGGACCTGATCGGCGTCGACCCGGTCCGCCTGCCGACCGACGGCCGCGTGCCGATCTTCAAGACCGGCTATGTCATCGTCGTCCACGACACCGGCTACACGACGGCGCCGCCTGGCCTCATCAGCAACCAGGTCGTCGGCGTCGGCCGCGGCGGGCAGTCGTACATCGTCGTCCGCGATCAAAATCACGCGATCGTCCCCGAGGACCGCTTCACGGTCGACCTCGTCGCCGGGACGGTGACGATGGGCAATCCGATCAACCTGACCGGCTTCGTCCAGCCGCTGATCCTCGAGGACCGCATCGAGGACATGCTGCTCGCGACCGACGTGCAGATCACCGGCGAGCTATCGGTCGCGCGGCCGCTCAAGCACGCCTACAGCCCGGCGACGGCGCTCGTCAGCTCGGCGCTGCTGTTCGGCGACCTGCAGGCGCGCTACACGCGCTTCTTCGATCAGGGGACGTGGGCGAACGTCTGGGCCGATCAGCTGATCGGTTCGCCGGCGCCGGCCTCCTACAACGACACCGCCTATCCACTCGAGGTCAGCGACAACGGCGCAATCTCGCAGCGCTGGGCGCTGGTCTTCACGTCGTCGACCGCCTTCAGCATTCTCGGCGAGGACGTCGGCCTGATCGGGGTCGGCAGCACCGGAGCCGACATCGCGCCCGCCAACCCGTCGAGTCAGGACCCCTATTTCAAGATGCACAAGGAGGGCTGGGGGCTCGGCTGGCAGCCGGGCAACGTGCTGCGCTTCGAGACCATCGGCGCGCTCGCCCCGATCTGGTTCGCGCGGACGACGCGCCCGGGCGACGACACCGCGCCGCCGGTCGATCACTTCCGCATTCAGGTCCGCGGCGACGCGGAATAGCGCCATGCTCAGAGACACGAAGGTCCGCATCTTCACGAACACGCAGCCCGGCGCGCCCGGCGTCGACCTGCAGCATCCTGGCGGCCTGCTCGAGCTGCTCGACGCCTGTCTCGTCGCCGGCTTCGGCTCGCGGACGCTCGACAGCGGCGCGATGACGCGCGTCGGCACGACGGTGACGGTCGCGATGGGCGGGCACAACCATTTCGACCACAGCGTCCTCGTGATCGCCGGCGCCGAGCAGACCGACTACAACGGCGTCCACCGCATCCAGGTCGACGACAACGACCACTTCAGCTTCGAGCTCAACGCCGCCGCAACGCCCGACTCGCCGGCGACCGGGACGATCACGGCGGAGGTCGCGCCCGCCGGCTGGACGAAGCCGTTCGCCGGGACCAACAAGGGGGTCTATCGGCCGGCCGACGGGCCGCGTCACTATCTGCGCGTCGACGACGCCTGGAAGCCGTTCAAGGCCATCGTCCGCGCCTACCAATCGATGACCGACGTCGACACCGGGCTCGGGGCTTATCCGAACGCGACGGTCGCGCCGAATAACGCCTGTTGCTGGATGAAACCGCTTCACGGCGAGTGGTGGATCGTCGCCGACGACAAGGGGATGCACCTGATCGTCTCGGGGAATCCGAATTATGACGAGCAATGCAGCTACTACTTCGGATGGTTCAAGGATCTCTATCAGGACGCGAGCGCCTGCAGCCTGCTCAGCGTCGGGAGCTACAACCTGTTCTGGAACAACAACAGCGACGACAACTTGGAGCAGACCGCCTATCTCTGGAACGGCCGCTATATCACCAACAACAATCCGGCGGCGCGGGTCGATCAATGCTCCGGCTATCTCGCGAAGTCCTTCGACGGCGTGCAGGACTGCGTCGCCTTCGGCTTCATCGGCTATGCGGTCAAGCAGCAGAACACCGACGAGAATTGCACCTTCAACGATCAGACCACGTTCCCCTATGCCGCGACGCGCTTTCTCGGGAACATCGCCGGCAACGGCCTTGCCTCGCAGCTGCGCGGCTTCACCCTGCAGCCGCCCTTCGTCTATGAGCCGTCCTATGCCGGGGGGACGACCCAGCTGCGCGGCATGCTGCCCTTCCTGCAATGCGTCGGCCTCTATCCGGCGACCGCCCGGCATCGCCTCGTCGCCCGCTACGACGAGCGCTTCGGCGCGATCCTGTCGCTGCTGCGCAAGGAATTGTGGGGCGCCGGGTCGCTGATCCCTCGCGCGAGCATCATCCCGCTCGGCAATTGGGAAGACGTCCTGTGACCATCCGCCGCGACTTCTACGCCGGCAAGGTCACGGCGCTCCTGCAATGCGACAACACCGGCGCGCTCCGCGACTTCTCGCGCCATCAGCGGCCGGTCACGCCGAACGACTTCGCGACCGATGCGGATGACACCCTGTTCGGCGCCAACTCCTTCGTCGGGCATCCGAGCTTCCCGGGACAGCGACTCTCGGCGACGCTGACGGTCGAGGGCTTCGCCAAGTTCAACCCGAACGGCGCCGACCAGACGATGCTCGCGGCGATGTCCGGCTCCTACGGGCTCGCGACCGAATGCGCGTGGACGATCATCGGCAGCAATCCGCGCTTGCTGGCGTTCTATAACGGCACGCGCGGCTCGAATCAGTCGGGCGGCAATCCGACCCTTGCGAGCGACGTGCCGGTCGGTGCGTGGAAGCACTTCTTCTTCTGCCTGACGCCGAATGTCTGCTGGTGGGGCGTCGACGGCGTTATGAGCCCGCAGACGGTCTGCGGCTTCGTCTCGGATCACATCGGCCACGAGTCGATTCCGTTCCGGTTGAACGGCATCGACCCGTCGACGGGGTTTACCAACGCCAACGCCGGCAAGCTGCACTCGCTGATGCTGACCAGCGACCTCCTGCGCTATCCGTTCACGTCGAGCGGGGTCTACACGCCGCCCGACGACCTGCTGACCAGTTGGTACAACGATCAGGGCGACCCGCCGAGCTTCGACAACGCGCTCTACGACGTGCGCCGGCCGTCCTACGCGGCCGCCGCGCGCTTCCGGCAGAGCGGCGCGCGGATCGCCGGCCACGTCACCTATTCGGGAGCCGCCGCCCGCAAGCGCGTCGCCCTCTACGAGCGCCGCACCGGGCTGCTCGTCGACCAGACCTACAGCAGCGCGCTCGACGGCGGCTTCGAGTTCGTCGGCCTCTCCACCGATTCGGAATACTTCGTCGTCGGCTTCGATGACTCGCCCGGCACGATCAATGCCGAGGTCTCAGATCATCTCGTTCCAGCGTGATCCTGCTCGAGCTCGGCCGGCCGCTGGTCCGGCCGCCGCGGCTCGACCTCGGCGGTGTCGACGAGGAGTCGTATGCCCTCGCCGGCGCGCTACGCGCCTCGCCAGCGCGTTTGTTCGGGTCGGTGGCTACTGCCGGGTCGGCGACCGCGGGATCGCTCGTCAGCGGCCCGGCGCTGCTGCGCGGCTCGCTCGGCTACACGCTCGCGCCGCTGCAGGTCGCCGGCAGCCTGCGGGCGTCGACTGCCCGGCTGCGCGGCGCGGCCCGCGTCACCGGCCGGCGGATCGCCAATTCCGCCCCGGCGCAATGGCAGCCGCTGTCGCCGCGCGAGCGTCCCGGCTTCTCCTTTCCGATCGGCCGCGCGGTCCGGCTCGACCTGATCGCCGGCGTGCCCTGGAATCATCTCGAGGGCCTGAACCCGTCGCTGCTGACCGCCTGGGCGCAGGGCGTCCGACTCGATGCCGCCGGAACAATCGGCTGGGCCGACAACTTCCGCCTGCTCGAGCCGAGCTACGCGGTGCCGTGGCGCAGCCTGCCGGCGCTCGAGCATGCCGTCGGCTTTGCCTGGGGTCCGGCGCTGCCGGTCAATCGGTCGACCGCCGTGCCCTGGCGCAGCCCGCCGGCCCGCGACGTCGCATGGCTGATCGCCTGGATGCAGTCGCGCAGTGGCCGACTCGACGGCTCGCGCTCGGGGCCCTGGCGCAATCCACCTCCCCGCGACACCGGCGACAAGAGCCTGCCGTGGGGGCTCGGCTCGCCGCCGCTCTACCGCGTCCGCTACCTGCTGCCGGCGGTCGTCGAGCCGGCGCCGCGGACGGTCCGCGCGTCCTACGTCTGCATGGACCTGAAGCGGCCGCTCGACAGCGCGCTCGCCGTCGTCCTGCGCCTGCGGCGGCCGCTCCGGACGCATTGCGACCTCGGGAGCTTCATCGTGAATAACAGCGTCGACGTGATCACGCTGGCCGACGGACTGTCGCTGCCGGTGCTCGGAGTCAGCGTCTCGACCGACATCGGCTCGTTCGTCTGGGAGATCAGCCTCACGCTGCCGACCCTCGCCGAATACAACCGCCTTCGCCCGAGCGCCGCGAGCGACGGGGCGCGGCAAATCCAGATCACGATCAACGGCTACGTGTGGCGCGGCTTCATCGACACCGTCTCGCGCAACCGCGACTTCGGCGCCGACTCGTTCAGCGCGCAGGGCCGCTCGTTCACCGCCTACGGGGCGACGCCCTACGCGCCCGAGAAGAGCTACGTCAGCACCGCGGACCGGCTCGCGCAGCAGCTCGCCGCCGAGGCCTTCGAATATCTCGACTTCAACATCGCCTGGGACGCGGTCGACTGGATCGTCCCGGCCGGCCTGTTCGCTTACCAGGACAAGGATCCGATGGCGGCCCTCGCGCAGCTGTGCAGCGCCGCCGGCCTCGTCATCCTGCCGGGCCGCTTCGATCGGAGCCTCGTGGTGCGCAGCCGCTACCCGCAGACGATCTGGCATTGGGACGAGCCGGGCGCCACGATCGACGGGCATCTGCCGCTCAATCAGATGGTCAGCGGCTCGTCGCGGTTTCAGGCGGGCAACGACGTCAACCGGGTCTTCGTCAGCGGCACCTCGGTCGGCAACACGGTCGGCTGCACGCGCGACGGCACGAGCGGCGATCGGCTGGTCGCCCCGATCGTCGACGCGCTGCTCGCGACCGACGCGGTCGCCACCGAGCGCGGCCGCGTCGAGCTCTGCAAGGGCGGGGCGCGGATCTTCAATTCCTACGTCACGCCGCTGGTCTCGTCGAGCGCTTCGGGCGTCCGCCTGCGCGCCGTCGGCGAGCTGGTCGCGGTCGACGAGGACGAGCTCGACGACTTCGCTTTCAACGGCCTCATCACCAGCCTGCAGGTCGCCGCCGCGCGCACTGGACGCGGCGAGCTGACGGTCTACCAGACCATCGAGGTCGAGCGGCATGTCTAACCTCTGGGAGCGATTCGCCGCGCTCCTGCCCGATCAATCGCTGCAGGTCGGACAGGCGGTCGCGCTCTATGACGACGGCTCGATCGGCCTCAAGGTCCCGAACGGCATCGTCCGCGTCCTGACCGGCGGGATCAGCGTCAGCCTCGGCGCGAACTTCTTCTATCGCAACGGCCGCATCGAGGGCGCAGCGCCCGGGACTCCGGTCATCAACGTCACGATCTACTGAGGCCGCCATGCCTGCACTCGTGATCAAGGATCTGCCGAGCGTCGTCCTGCTGTCCGGCGGCGACGATGCCGAGACGCTCGTCGTGGAGCGCTCGGAGGACGTCCTGCTGCTCGCCGCCGGCGACGACGACGTGCTCCTGCTCAGCGCCGGCGAGCCCGGGCCGGCGGGACCGGCAGGCGACGGCTTCTATCGCGAGGTCGTCTTCGCCGCGGCGCTGCAGGTCGTCATCGCTCACAACTTCGGTCGCCGTCCGGCGGTCGAGATCCTCTCGCCAGGATCGCTCAAGGTCTCCGGCGACGTCGCGCACGACAGCGTCAATCAGGTCCGTCTCAACTTCAAGGCGCCGCAGGCCGGGCTCGCCATCCTCACCGCATAAAGGAACGACCATGTTCGTCAACGCAGATCAGGACTACTCGAGCGGCGCCCGCATCACCGCGCTGCCTGCCGCGATCGCCGCCGGCCAGCCGGTGATTTTTGAGCAGCTCAACGCCGCCGTCGCCGGCCTCGCGCCGAAGGATTCGGTACGCGTCTCGACGCAGGGCAACATCAACCTCGCGGCGCCGGGGGCGGCGGTCGACGGCATCACGATGGCGCTCAACGACCGCTTCGTGGCGCGCTTCCAGACCGCGGGCGCCGAGAACGGCGGCTATGTGTGGAACGGCGCCGGCGTGCCGGCGGTCCGCTCCTACGACATGCAGAGCGCCGACAATCTCGAGGCGGCGGTGGTGACCGTCGAGGAGGGCACCAGCGCGGGCCGGACCTTCCGACAGACGTCGGTCAACTTCGTGCTCGGGACCGGCGTCGTTGCCTGGGTGCCGTTCGGCGATGCGGTCGGCGCTGCCTCGAAGACCTCGACCGGCATCGTGCGGCTCGCGACCGCAGCGGAGACCGTCACCGGCATCGACGAGACGATCGCGGTAACGCCGGCCGGGCTCGCGGCTTATACCGGCTTCACGAAGAAGTACGCGCGGCTGATCGGTGACGGCTCGGCCGGGACGTTCGTCGTCACGCACAACCTCAACACCCGCGACGTCGACGTCGTCGTCCGCCGCAATGTCGCGCCCTTCGACAAGGTCCTCGTCGACGATGCGGCGACGACCGTCAACACCGTCACACTGACCTTCTCGGGTCTTGTCCCGACCGCCGATCAGTTTCGCGTCTCGGTGCTGGGGTAGGCGATGGACTCGTTCGCGCCGATCGTTGGCCAATACTTCGAGTCGGCAAACGGCGATACGCGCCTCATGATGCGGCACCCGTCGGCCAGCAAGTCCTGCTCGCTGAATTTCGGTACGCCCTACGGTGATTCGCAAGGGTCGTTGACGATCCAGCGGCGCGCCCTGACCGGCGACACGTTCGAGGCGGCGCTGTTCGGCATCAACCTGACCAGCGGAGATACCACGCTCGGAGGGGCGCTGACGGTGGCCAGCGCGATCACCGCGGTCGGCGCGATCTACGCTGGCAGCAACATCGCCGGACGCGACATCTTCGCGTCGCGCGGCGATGGCACCGGCGTGATTTACCTGAACGCCGCCACGACGCGTTACCTGTACTACGACGGCACCAACTACCAGTTGGTCAGCGCCTCGCTGTTCGTCGGGGGGTCGATCTACGCCAACGGCGTGCTGGTGTCCTCCGACCTGCGGCTCAAGAAGCACCTGACGCCGCTCGCTGAGATCGTGCCGCGGCTGCTCGCCATCGACGCCTTCGAATACACCGACATCGCCAGCGCCGAGCGGCGCATCGGCGTCTCGGCGCAGAGCGTGCAGAAGGTCTTTCCCGAGGCGGTCGGCGAGGACCAGGACGGCATGCTCTCGGTCGCCTACGGCAACCTGGCGCTAGCCGGCCTGGTCGAGTACGTCAAGGTCATGGAGAAGCGCATGGCTGATCTCGAATCCGAAGTGAGGCACCTCAAGGAGCATTGGTAAATGGGCATCAGGGCGAATCTGCTGTATCGCGGGATCACCGTCGGCGGCCTCTATTTCCGCCTGACGAAGATCGCGCTCTCGCACGGTCAATGGACGGCGCTCCTGTGCGGCTACAAGGATCGCGAGGCGGCGCACGTGTCGGCGTCACAGACACCGCCGTCGCCGGCTTTCTCGCTCGCCATTGAAGCGCCCTACGTTGAAGGGGTCGCTCCCTACGCGGCGCTGTACACCGCGACCCACGACCACGAAGACCTGAGCGACGTCGTCGACCTGCTCGACGATCCGCCGCTCGACGATGCGGTCGTCGTCGACAACACGGCCTGACGATGTCGACTGAGATCATCAGCCTCATCGTCGTTCAGATCGTCACGTTCCTGACGCTCATCGTCACGACGGTCGCGACGAGCATCAAGGCGAGCGCCGAGCGAAAGCTGACCGCGCAGACGTTGCTCGCGCAGCAGGCGGCGGCCGCCGAGACGCTGCGCTTGCAGCAGCAGGCGACGCGCGACGAGGCGGCGGCGGCGCGTGAAGAATGGAAGATGAAAGCCGCGAGGGACGACGAGCTCGCCGCGCGCGATCGTCAATGGGCGATCGAGGATCGAGCGGCGGCAGCGGCGGCAAACCGGCTCCTGACCAGCCGCCTTGACGCCAACGAGCGCGAGGGCGCGGTGACGAGGAGCATCGCGAAGAAGGCGTATGCGGCGACCGGCCTCGGGTCCGGTCTCGAAGAGGATCCCGAGCCGCCGCCGGCCCCGAGCAAGCGTCAGGCGGCGCTGAAGGCCGCACGGCAGCCGCCCGATGAGCCCGACGCCGACTTCGGCGCGGCCGAGCTGTTCCGACCCGCGGGCTCTCGGTGAGTATCTCGGCCGGACAGCTGATCGCGGCGACCGGCTGCGCGCCGCGGAGCGCTGAGGCGCTCGCGCGCTCGCTCAGCAGAGCGATGGAAGTCTCGATCGACACGCCGCTGCGCGCCGCCTACTTCCTCGCGTTCACCGCCTTCGAGTCGGCGCTCTACACGCGGGCCGAGGAAGGCCTCAACTATTCGGCCGAGCGCCTGGTGATCGTCTTCGACAAGTATTTCGGCCCCGGCAAGGCCGACCCGAAGGTCTACGCGCACGACGGGCGGGCGATCGCCAACCTCGTCTACGGAAACCGCATGGGGAACGGTCCCGCCTCGTCCGGCGACGGCTACCGCTTCCGCGGTCGCGGCTTCCTGCAGATCACCGGCCGCGCCAACTACACCGCCCTCGATCGCGACGTCCCGCAACTGGCGTGCGTCGCCAACCCGGACGCGCTGCTCGAGGTCGAGGCGGCGGCGCGCTCGGCCGCGTGGTTCTGGTCGCGCTTCGGCTGCAACGTGCCGGCCGATGCGAATGACGTTGAGGGCGTCACGCGGCGGATCAACGGCGGCACCAACGGCCTCGCCGAGCGGCGCGTCGCGACCCTTCGGGCGATCGCCGCGCTGACCGCGACGCGCCTGCCGCCACGGTAAAATCCGCCGCGACGGCGAGCCTCAGCTCGCAAGGCGAAAACCGGGGCCTGCTAAGCCCGGCCCGGCACGCTGTCCCGACTGGCGATCAGCATGCGCGCCATCGAGGTCGCTCGCGGGAAGGCGGCGAGCGCGGCGCTCGCGATCGCCTCGGCCTTCCCGGTCGCGAGCATGCCGACCGTCGCACCCGGATGCCGCGCGGTGTCGCAGAGATCCGGCGTGTCGATCACGAGATACTTCCGGCAGGCGGTCGGCCGGTAGTCGTGCACCCGGCATTCGCCCTCGGCGCCGAGGAACACGCAGGCCTTGTCCGCGTGCGGCATGCTGCGCCATGTGAGCGGGTCACGCGTGGCCTGACGCTCGATGCGATCCCACTCGAGGTCGACGCCGAGCTCCCTCGCTGCGACGAGCAGCAGCGTCGCCTCGTGCCGGTCGATCGTCACGTACTGATAGCAGCAATGCGAGCAGCCGCGCCGGCAGACGACCCGGGGGGCGTTCGGATCGGTCGCGAGAAGCTCGCGATCTGCTCGTCGACCAGCCGATGCACCCCGTCGGCGATGCTCTCGGAGTTGATCTCGGGATCCGCCGCGACGCGCCGGAATTCGTCCCGATAGTGGCGGACCATCTTGAGCAACCATTCGGCGCCATCAGGCGGCGCGCGCTCGATGATCGTCCGGAGCGCCTCGGTCCCAACGAGAGCCTGCTCTTCCGGCATCATCGCTCGGCGCTCGCCGCCTTCGCGCCCGCTGCGCGGTCGAGGCGGATCTGCCGAGCCATCGACTCGAGCAGGTCCGGGAGCTTCAGCTGCGCCGCGATGTCCGTCGTCTGCACCGCGAAGCCGGAGCCCTGGTCGCCGCCGAGGACGATGACGATCGCGCCGGCCGCATTCGCCGACTCGCGCACGACCGTGCAGAGGTCGTCGTACTTCCCGGGTCCGGTCGCCATCAGAGAATCTGCACTCCATCGTGGTAGCGGTGGCAGCGGCCGCAGTAGCGGCGCTCGATGTCCATCGAATGATAGGACCGCGCCCCGCACGCCGGGCAGACGATCGACGATGGCTCAGGCTTTCTTCCTGCGGTAGACGACCGCGCCGAGCAAGCCCGCCTGCAAGATGACGTCGGCCGCCTCCGCGTCGATGGCGCCGTCGTCGGGATCAAGGAAGGCGCGCCGCGCGGCCGCGACGATGTTCCGGTTCGCCGTGACCGAGCCGTCGATCAGACGCCGGAAGCCGAGCTCGATGGTCGCGAGCGTGACGTTGTCGACGACGACGCCGTCGCCGTCGTTGCAGCCCTCGATGCCGGCGTAGTACCAGCCGACGACGTCGGTCGGATCCTCGCGGCGCACCGGCTGTCCGCTGAGCCAGTGTTGCGAGGCACCCTTGATGCAGGTGCACAGCGTGTCCCGCATCAGCTGCGCGCGCGCCGCGGTCATGTCC
>CAXTDA010000064.1:0-13225 GCA_964242935.1 uncultured Burkholderiaceae bacterium
GACATTGATCGTGCTCCGCGCCGACGACGCCGAGAGCGCCGCCCACCACGCGACGCTCGAGGCGATCGCCCGCGAGGCGAAGCGCGCGCCGGTGTGGCTGACGCTGCGGGGGCATTGAGGGGCTTGTCGGCGCGCGTCGTCGTCATCGCCTAAGACTTCGTGCGTCGGGCCGAAGCGCTGCCGGCGGTCGCGCAGCAGACTGTTCGGCATGATCGACAGCGCCGACCGGGGCGACCCGCTGACCGAAGCCGACTATGCGCGCGCGATGGAGCTCTGGCCCGCGCGCCTGGTCGAGCTGGTGCGCAACGTGACCGTCGCGCCGCACTGGCTGCCCGGCGAAGATCGCTTCTGGTTCCGCGAGCAGGTCGAAGGCGGCCATCGCTATCGGCTGGTCGACGCCGCCACCGGCGCGCAGACGCCGGCGTTCGATCATGCCCGCGTCGCCGAGGCGCTGGCGCTCGAGGAGGACGCGCTACCGGTGGCGACCATCGATCGGGGGCCGGATGGCTTCGTGCTCGGGCTCTCCGATCGTCACGCGCGGATCGATGCATCGACCTGCGACGTCGCGCCGCTCGCCGAACGCGACGAGACGTTGCTCGCGGGTCCCGCCGGCCGCGCGCTCTTCACGCGCGAGCACGACCTGTGGCTGCGCCAGCCCGACGGCCGTGAACGCGCGCTGACCGACGACGGCGCGGCCCATGCCGCGTGGGGCGCGTGGCCCGATGCCGACCTGCGCGCGGTGGAACGCAGCCGCGGCCGCGTCGACCGGCCGCCGTTCGGTTGCTTCTGGTCGCCCGACGGACGTCACGTGCTCGCGTTCCGCGTCGACGAACGCGCGCTCGTGCCGTATCCCTACCTGGAATCGGTTCCGGCCGACGGAAGCCCGCGACCGACAGTCCACTGGATTCGACAGCAACTCGCCGGCGAGCCGGAAGCCGGACACCAGTGGCAGCTGATCGACACCGGGGACGGGTCGCGCATCGATGTCCGGCCACCCCCGGACGCGGCCGATCTCCGGATTCACGCGGAATCGACCGGCTGCGTGTTCTGGCGGCCCGACGGCCGCCGGGTCGTCGTGCTGGCGTCGTCGTCGAACGACGACCACGTCGCGCTGCTCGAGATCGAGCGCGTGTCCGGTACGACGCGCATCGTGCACGCGGAGCGTGCCGCGACGTGGTTCGACGTCAACACGTTCCAGTACAGCGCGCCGAACCTGCGTCTCCTCGCCGACGGAAACGAGCTTCTGTGGTACTCGCAGTCCGACGGCTGGGGCCATCTGTCCGTGGTCGACCTCGATCGCGGCGGCATCGCACGACGCCTCACCGCCGGTTCGTGGGCGGTGCAGGACATCATCGGCATCGAGGACGGCGCGGTGTTCTTCACGGCGTGCGGACGCGAGCCCGGGCGGCATCCGTATTACCGCCACCTGTACCGCGTCGACGTCGATGCGATCGTGCCGAACCAGGGACTCGTGCTGCTGACGCCCGAGGACGCCGACCATCCGATGAGCCCCGGTGCGGCGCCGATCATCGCCGCGCTGCTTCGGCTCGGTCCCGTGCCGTCGGCGCTGTCGCCGAGCGGACGCTACGTCGTCGACACGCATTCGACCGTCGCCCGCGCTCCGGTCACCGTGATCCGCGACACCGCGGACGGGCGGCTCGTCGCGGAGGTCCTGCGCGCGGACGTCTCGGCGTTGCAGGCGACCGGATGGAAGCCGCCCGAGATCTTCAGCGCGAAGGCGGCCGACGGCGTGACCGACCTCTTCGGCGTCCTCGTCAAGCCGCGCGACTTCGACGCGGCGCGTCGCCATCCGGTCGTCGAGCGGGTCTACGGCGGACCGCAGATCGTGGCGCAGCCGCGCAACTTCGCCGAGGCGCTCACGAACGGCTTCGTCTACGGGGCCTATGCGCTGGCGGAGCTGGGCTTCGTCGTCGTGATCGTCGACGGCCCCGGCACGCCGTGCCGCTCGAAGGCCTTCCACGACATGCCGTACGGTCGGGTGGATCGCTGGGGGCTCGCGCACCATCGCGCGGCCATCACCGGCGCAGCCGCCACCCGGCCGTGGATGGACTGCACGCGGGTCGGCATCAGCGGTCACTCGTACGGCGGCTACGGCACGGCGATGGCGCTGCTGCTCGAGCCCGACTTCTATCGCGTCGGCGTCTCGAGCGCGGGCATGTACGACCCGCTGTGGGCGCCGATGTCGCCGCAGCGGCATCTCGGCCGTCCCGACTTCGGCGGCGGCCGCCACGTCAAGCGACGCGTCGACGAGACGGCGGCCAACTACGCGGCCATCTCGCCGTCGACTCACGCGCATCGCCTCGAAGGCCGCCTGCTGCTCGTGTACGGCGACCTCGACGAGAACATCCAGCCCGCGGCGCTGCTCGCGTTCACGCAGGCGTTGATCCGCGCCGGCAAGCAGTTCGACACGCTCTGCCTGCCGGGCCGCAACCACGGCTTCACGGTCGACATCTATTTCCAGAAGCGCCTGTGGGACTACTTCGTCGAACACCTGCAGGGTCGCGAGCCGCTGCGTCACCTGAAGCTCGCGGCCGACGCGGGACCGCGGGTCCTGGTTTGAGTCATGCCATGACCCGCTTCGTGTCCGCGTCGAAAGAAAGCATGGTGTTGCCCTAAGAAGGGGGAAGGGTCGCCGCACTACGCTGCCTTCATGGACCGTCGACCGGACGGCCGCGAAGGAGCCTCGATGCGACAAGACCTGTCCCGCTATCTCGTCAACCCCGGACCGAAGATCCCGGTGGCCGGCCTCAGGGCCGCGGTCACGACCGACTCGGCCATCGTCACCGAGACCATGGTCGACGTGCTGAAGGCCGGCGGCAACGCGGCCGACGCGGGCATCGCGGGCTGCCTGGTGCAGGCCGCGGTCGAGCCGTTCATGACGAATCACGCCGGCCTCGTCACCTTCCTCTACTACGAGGCGAAGACGGGACAGGTTCACCAGCTCGACAGCCTCGGCGCGTTTCCCTCGGGACTGCCGCCTTTCAAGCCGGTGCCGCCGGGCATGGGCCCGTATGCGGCGATGCCGCCGTCGGCGATCATCCCGGGCTTCATGCCGGGACTGAAGGCGATCCACGAGCGCTTCGGGACGCGGGCGTGGGGCGAGCTCTGCGCGCCGGCTGTCGAATGGGCCGAGCGCGGGCACGCGGTGTCCACGTTCGAATACGGCGTCCACATCTTCGGCGAGAAGTTCGTCACGTACTTCCCCGAGGGCCGCGACTTCTACATGCCGGAGGGCCGCTTCGCGAATGTCGGCGAGACCTTCGTCCCGCCGGGACTCGCGGAGACGATGCGCGGCGTGGCCGAGCACGGACCCGACCACATGATCACCGGCGCGTGGGCCCAGGCGTTCGTCGGGAAGGCCAACGCGATGGGCTGGAACATCAAGCCCGAGCACATGAGCGAGACGCCGCCGCGCTGGGTCGAACCGGTGCGCTTCGCCCATCACGACGTCGAGGTCGTCAGTCTCGGCCCGCCGCAGGCGCAGGGCCTGTTCCTCGGCGTGACGCTGGGCGTGCTGAAGCATCTCGGCATCCGCGAGATGGAATGCGGCAGCGCCGATCACTGGTGGGCGCTCGGCCACGCGCTCCGCCAGGGACAGCGGCACTGGGAGTACGTCCAGGACGACACGATCTACGGCGTGCCGCGCGACGAGGTCCTCGACGACGCGTATCACGCGCATCTCGCCCGCATGATCACGAAGTCGCGGCCGAAGACCGATCTCTCGGGACACATCAAGCTCGCGGGCGACGTCGGCGGGGGCGGCGACTTCATGAGCGCGTTCGCGGGGGCCGGCGGCAAGCCGCGCCTCGCGAAGACCGACAACGACCAGCCGTCCGGCTCGTGCGAGCTGGCCGTGGTCGACGTCGAAGGCAACTGGGTGCAGATGATGAACACGCTGCAGGGCTCGGGGATCCCGGGGATGGTGGTGGGCGGCGTGCCGATGGTCGGCAGCCACTCCACGTTCGGAAACCTGCAGAGCCCGATGGACGCGACCCTCGTCGATGGCGCGAAGTGCCGCTGCATCATCGGCAACACGATGGTGCTGAAGAACGGTCGTCCGATCCTGTCGGCCGGATCGCCGGGCAACGTGCACTGCACGGTGCCGCAGGTGCTCTCGTACCTGCTCGACTTCGCGCTCGATCCGTATGCCGCGATCGACGCGCCGCGAATGCTGCCGATGACCGAGAACCGCGGCATCGTCGTCGAGGACCGCCTCCGCGACGGCGTCGTCGAAGACCTTCACAAGCTCGGCGTCCGCGTGGGGGTCGTGCCCGCGTACGACTATCACATGGGCTCGTTCTCGGTGATCGTCCGCGACGAGACGGACGGCACGTACACCGCGCTGGCCGACCCGCGGCGGTGTGCGGTGGCCGACGGGCTGCGGTGAAGCGGCTGCACGCGCAGACCGCAAAAAATATGTCCGGCCTAAATTTGACGTGCGCCTTCCGAAGGCGCACGCGATGCGCTTCCGGATCATGGCCGTGACCGACCCCCTCCCGGAAGGATGAGCATGTCTCGTACACGCTGGAAGCCGGCAGCCGCCTCGTTCTCGATCCTCCTGTTACCGCTCGCCGCCACCGCGCAAGTCGGCGAGACCGCATCGTCGACCGCGAAGAAGAACGACGTCGAGAACCTCGAGACCGTCGTCGTCACGTCGTCGAAGCGCTCGGAGCGCCTGCAGGACACCCCGACGTCGTCGACGGTGCTGTCGGCCGAGAAGCTCGAGAACCTCAACGTCCAGGGCTTCGCGAACTACGCGGGCCTCGTGCCGAACCTGAGCCAGGCGGGCGGCACCGCGCCGGGATTCGGCACGATCATCATTCGCGGCTTCTACACCGGACCGCAACAGACCACCAACACGACGGCCTTCTACATCGGCGAGTCGCCGTTCAGCGCCAACGGGGCGTTCGCGCTCGGCAGCTTCATCACCCCCGATCCCGACCTGGTCGACGTGGCGCGCATCGAGGTCCTGAAGGGTCCGCAAGGCACGCTCTACGGCGCCAACGGGCTCGGCGGGCTGATCCGCATCATCCCGTCCCTGCCCAACACCGACACGTGGAGCGGGAGCCTGCGGATCGGCGGCAGCAAGACCAGCGGCGGAGGCAGCGGCGGCAACGGTCGCCTGTCCCTCAACATCCCCGTCGCTCCCGGCCTGCTCGGCCTCCAGGTCTCGATGTTCGATCGACACGAAGGCGGCTTCACGACCAACGTGCGCACGGGCTCGAACGACCTCGGGGCGCTCAAGTCCGAAGGAGGCGCGGTGACGGCGCTGCTCACGCCGACGAAGGACCTCCAGTTCACGCTGCGTACCCTGAGCCAGTCGTTGCGCAGCGACGGTCCGTGGGCGCAGGACAACCTGCTCGCGAGCGGCACCCCGGCGTATGGCGAACGGCAGTTCTCGACGTTCTTCGATCCGAAGACCCGGTCCACCTACGAGCTCGTCGAGTTCACCGCGCAGTACGAGACCGCCGCCGGCATCTTCACGGGCACGGCGAGCCATGGTCGATACAACGTGCTCAACCAGCAGGACTACTCGGTCTACGCCTCGCTCTTCCAGGCTGCCTACTGCCGCGCCTTTCCCGCGGCCTGCCTGCCCGCACCCGACTACGACGGCCTCACCAACGTCAACCCGTCGCTCAGCAAGAAGAGCGGCGAGTTGCGTTTCGTATCGAAACGCTTCGGATCCGTGGAATTCCTGGTCGGCGGGTTCGCGACGCGCGAGGACAGCGCATATCTCATCGACATCCAGGGAAAGAACAGCAGCCTGGTGCCCGCCGCCGCGCCGTACGACAACATCCTCGCCTCGCGGAACATCGGCACGTACCGCGAGAAAGCCATCTTCGGCGATGCCACCTACTACATCACCGACGCGATCGACGTGACCGGCGGCATGCGCTTCGCCAAGAACAAGCAGAACTTCCATCTGTCGAGCACCGGACTGCTCGGCCGCGCGTCGCAGGACATCCGGTCGGAGGACAGCGCGACGACCTACCAGGCGACCGCACGCTGGCGTCCCACGGGCGAACTCAGTACCTATGCCCGATTCGCGACCGGGTATCGTCCCGGCGGCCCGCAGAACAATCCGGCGGCCCCCAATCCGACGTTCGATCCCGACAAGGTGAAGAACTACGAACTCGGCGTGAAGGGTTCCGCGCTCGACCGGCGCTTCACCTACGACGCGGCGGTCTATCACGTCGACTGGCGGAAGATCCAGCTCAATGCGCTGTTGAACGGCATCGTCATCGTCGGCAACGCGGGCAAGGCGCACGTCGACGGCTTCGAGACGCAGGCGACCTACAACGATCCGACGGGCGTGTCGGTGGGCGGCAGCTTCGGCTACAACCGCAGCATCCTGAAGGAGGTCGGCGGGACGACCGCGGCGTACATCGGCGCGGCGCCCGGCGACCAGTTGCCGGGCTCGCCGCGCGTCACGGCGGCCCTCTTCGGCGACTATCGTTTCCCGCTGGTCGCGAACGTGCAGGGCGACCTCGGCGCGACCGTTCGTTATCAGGGCTCGAAGCATGCCGGCTACAGCCTGCCCGGGGTCGTCAGCCCCGACTACGTGATGCCGTCGTACACCACGCTCGACCTTCGCGCGATCGCGCTGTGGGGCCGATACACGATGCGGGTCGGCGTCGACAACGTGACCGACAAGAACGGCATCGACGCGTACTCGACGCTGCGCGTGGCGGCGACGCAGACCGTCAACTCGACCGCCGCCTTGATCCGTCCGCGCTTCTACTACGCTTCGCTCGGCGTTGACTTCTAGGACATCGGCAGACGCATGGTCGCATCGAGCCTGGCGTCGGCCGGCGCGGCTGCTCCCGGTCCAGAAGATGGACGCATGCCGACCGGCACGGCCGCTCACACGCTCTACTCGAAGCGTCAGCGCGGCTGGCTGCTCGCGGTGCTGTTCCTCGTGTCCATGTCGAACTACGTCGACCGCAACGTCATCGCCGTATTGCTGGAGCCGATCAAGAAGGAGTTCGCGGTCTCCGACACCTACCTCGGTCTCCTGTCGGGATTCGCTTTCGCGCTGTTCTACGCCACGCTCGGGATCCCGGTCGCGCGCTGGGCCGACCGCGGCAATCGACGCATCGTCGTCACGTTGTCGTTGACGGTGTGGAGCGTGATGACGGCGCTCTGCGGCCTCGCGCAGTCGTTCACGCAACTGGTGCTCGCGCGGATCGGGGTCGGCGCGGGCGAGGCGGGCGCACTGCCACCGGCCCAGTCGCTGATCGCCGACTACTTCCCGCCCGAGCGGCGCGCGAGCGCGATCGCCGTCTTCATGTCGTCGGCGACGGCCGGCTATCTGGTGGCCTTCGTCGGCGGCGCGCAGCTGGTGTCGCATTACGGCTGGCGGATCGCGTTCATCGCGGTCGGCCTGCCAGGGCTGCTGCTCGCGGTCGTGGTGTTCTTCACGCTGAAGGAGCCGCGCGACGTGCTCGGCTATTCGGCCAGGAACGCGGCATCGGACGAGACGTTCGCCGGCGCGATGCGGCAACTGTTTCGCAAGCGTTCGTACGCCTGGATCGTCGTCGCGATCACGTTGTACGCGTTCTTCGCCTACGGGGTGCTGATCTTCTTCCCGTCGTACATGATCCGGTCGCTCGGCGTCTCGCTGTCGACGATCGGGACGACCTATGGCGCCGTCTCGGCGGTCGGTGCCCTGGCCGGAACGCTCGGCGGCGGCTGGCTCGCCGACCGTCTCGGAAGCCGCGACGTGCGCTGGTTCGCGTGGTTGCCCGCGATCGCGCTCGCGCTGATCTTCCCGCTCTACGTCGCCGCGTTCCTGCAGGCGACGTACACGGGCTTCCTGGTGCTCACGTTCATCGCGGGACTGCTGCTCAGTGCCGGTCTTCCGTCGGTCTTCACCGCGATGCATGCGGTCTGCGGATCGAAGCGACGCACGGTCGCGGTGGCCGTGCTGACGTTCATGATGAGCATGGTGGGCGGCGGGCTCGGCCCGCTGGTCACCGGCGTCCTCTCGGACTTCTTCGCGGCGAGCCAAGGGAGCGGTGCGTTGCGAGCCGCGCTCATCTCGGCGTCCACGATGCTGCTGCCGTCGGCCGTCGCGCTCTATCTCGCGGGCCGCGGTCTGCGGTCCGACGTCGAACCGTGAACACGATGAACGCCATGGACGAACACCGGCTGGCCGTCGCGATGCGCATCCTGGCGGACGCCTGGGAGGCCCAGCGCCGCGGTCCCTTCGCGTCGATGCAGATCGAGGGCAGCATGGAGCGATTGCCCGACCTCTCGCTCGACGGCGCAGTGGCCAAGTCGCAGGCGGCGAAGGCCCTGATCGCCCGCATCGATGCGCTCGATGCGACGGGACTGCCCGCGCCGATCACGGCGGCACTCGCCCAGGCCCGCTACGGCGCCGACGTCCGCCAGCATGCGGGCGACTGGTACTGGACCGTCGTCGATCCGGCCGACATCGGCTTCTACGGCCTGTTCCTGCCCACCGGCTATTGCGGCGGCTTCCTGCTGAACTTCGTGTTCGGCAGCCTCGCCGGCATGCCGGTCGAGCGAAGCGGCGACTTCGATCGCTATCTCGGCCTCCTCGACGACCTCGCGACCCTCGTCGACCAGATGGCCGCGCGGACGCGCGGCCAGGCCGAACGCGGGATGTCGATGCCGAAGCCGCAGATCGCGCCGGCCCGCGCCCTGGTCGCGGGCGTCCGGGCGCGGCTGCGGCCCGCGCGGGGCCGTGGCCGCCTGCCCGTTCCGCCGGCGTGGGCAAGCCGCGGCGAGTCCTTCCGTGACGAGGTCGCGCGTCGCATCGAGCGACAGCTCGAGCCCGCGTTCGATCGCCTCGCGGCGATCTTCGACGCGCGGTACGAGGCGTCCGCACCGGATGCGGTGGGCCTCTCGCAATACCCGGACGGGGCCGCGATCTACCGCGAGCTGATCCGGCTGCACACGACGTTGCCGCTCTCGCCCGAAGAGGTCCATGCGACCGGCCTCCGTCGACTGGAGACGATCCGGGCCGACATGCGTGCGCTGCGGGCCAGCGTCGGGCTCGAGCACGACGCGCCCGCCTATCTCGAACGGGCGCGAAGCGACCCGCGCTACGCGGCGGCGACGAGCGACGACGTGGCCGCGGTCTTCCGGCGTTACATCGATCGCATGGACGGCGTGTTCGATCGCGCGTTCCACGCGAGGAGCAGCACGCCGCACGGCGTGGCACCGCTGCCCGACGCCCTGCAGGCCAGCATGACGTTCGGTTACTACGACGCCGCGAGACCGGGGCAGGCGACCGGGCGCTTCCTCTTCAACGCGTCGCACCTGACGAAGACCGCGCTCGTCAACGTCGCCGCGTTGACGTATCACGAGCTGGTGCCGGGCCACCATCAGCACCTCGCGTCGCAAGCCGAGAACGAAGCGCTGCACCCGGTCGGTCGCTTCGCGTTCTGCAACGCCTTCAACGAAGGCTGGGCCGAATACGCCGCCACGCTTGCCGGCGAGCTCGGCCTCTATGCGGAGCCCGAGGAACGCTATGGCCGGCTGATGATGGACGCGTTCCTGACGTCGCGGCTGGTCGTCGACACCGGGATGAACGCGCTCGGCTGGACGCTCGAAGCGGCGCGGCAGTTCATGCGCGACCTCGGCACCGTTTCCGAAGCCGAGATCTGCAGTGAGACGCTGCGCTATGCGTGCGACATCCCGGCGCAGGCGCTCGCCTACAAGCTCGGCGACACCGAGATGCTGCGGCTGCGCGAGCGGATGCGGTCGCTTCGTGCCGAGCGCTTCGACCTCCGCGACTTCCACCAGGCCGTGCTGGCGTACGGCGCGATGCCGCTGCCCGATCTCGCGGCGCATCTAGAGCGCATGGCTTGATCGAACCGGCTCAACGATTTCCTCTTCGTCGGAGGTCCTGCATGTCGACGTTGCTCTTCACCAATGCCCGCGTCTTCGACGGGACGAACGCCGAATGCGCCGAAGGGATGAACGTCCTGGTCGCCGACGGGGTGATCCAGGAACTGTCGACGCAACCGATTGCCTCGGACGACGCGCGCGTGATCGATGCGGCCGGCCGCACGTTGATGCCGGGGCTGATCGACTGCCACGTCCACGCGTTCGCGAGCGATGTCGCGGTCCAGCGCAGCGAGGCGATCGGCGAGGCGTACCGCACCGCGCACGCGGTGCGCATGCTCGAGTTCGCGCTCCGCTCCGGGTTCACGACGGTGCGCGACATCGGCGGGGGCAACTACTCGTTGTACCGCGCGCTGCAGGACCGCCTGATCGTCGGTCCGCGCTTCTATTACGCCGGCCGCATCCTGTCGATGACCGGCGGGCACGGCGACTTCCGGCCGATGGAGGAGGACACGCATTTCGAGTCCTGCTGCTCGTGTTCGCACGCCGCGTCCAACAGCGTCGCGGTGATCGCCGACGGGGTCGACGAGTGCCTGAAGGCCGTGCGTGGGGAACTGCGGCAGGGCGCGCACTGCATCAAGATCATGGGCTCGGGCGGCGTCGCGTCCCCGACCGATCCGATCTGGATGAACCAGTATCGGGAGGACGAGATCCGCGCCATCGTCAACGAGTGCTCCGAGCGGCGCACCTACACGGCGGCGCACTGCCATCCCGCGAGCGCCGTGCGTCGCTGTGTCGACTTCGGCGTGCGCTGCATCGAGCACGCGACGCTGATCGATGCGGAGACCGCGGCCTTCGTCGCCGACCGGGGCGCCTACGTCGTGCCGACGATGATCATCATCGAACAGCTGGTCACGATGGGTCGGAAGCTCGGCTTCCCCCCGGAGAGCCAGGAGAAGGCCGACTACGCGTGGAAGCAGGCCATCTCCGGCCTCGACCTGATGCGCAGCGCCGGCGTGAAGATGTGCTACGGGACGGACCTGCTCGGCAAGACCTACGACCAGCAATGCCGCGAGTTCGCGTTGCGCGCGCAGGTGTTCACGCCGGTGGAGATGCTCAGGCAGGCGACGTCGATCGCCGCCGAGATGATGATGCTCGAAGGGCGGATCGGCTGCGTGGCGGTCGGCGCGCACGCCGACCTGTTGCTGGTCGACGGCGATCCGCTCGCCGACATCTCGCTCCTGGTGTCGAACGGCGAGAAGCTCGACGTGATCGTGCGGGGCGGCGAGGTGGTGAAGGCCAACGCGGTGCATTGAGCCGCGGACAGCGCCGGTCCGGCTACTTTCGGGACCGACGAGCCGCCTCCAGGTTCTGGTCGCCGCAGAGGATGCGGGTGTACGTGTCGAGGTGGCTCTGGCGATCTTCGCGGCTCTCGCGAATCCCGATCGCGTAGTAGCCGATCTGGTGGAAATAGAACACGCGGGCGCGGATGCTCGCCTCCTCCTCGCCGCAACCGAGCGCGTCGAAGATGGCCTTCAGCGCGGCGATCCGCTTCCGGTCCGCGCGCTTGACCGCCGAGGCCACGCGTTCGTCGGCCTGCGCCCAGGCGCGGACCGCGAGGTCGAAGCGCGGGTCGTAGTCGGCCTCGTCCAGGAGATGCGTCAACAACGCATCGATCGCGTCCAGCGCCTGCGACGGTGACGACGGGCGCAGGTGGCGGGGCACGAACACCACGCGCTCCTGCCAGGTCTCGAGCAACCGGTCGAGCAGCGCCGCGCGGTCCTCGAAGTGGTGATAGAAGCCGCCGCGGGTGACGCCGAGCCGCTCCGCGAGCCGCCCGACCTTGACGGCTTCGATGCCTTCGTCGACCAGCGCTTCGCGCGCGGTGGCGACCCACACGTCGGCGGGAATCTTGGGGATCAGGTTCGCCATGCTGCCGTTCGTCTCCTTCGATGCCGTCGCTCTTGACAATTGCGGCGAGGCCCCTTCAAATCATACAACGCTGTATTTTTAGCAGCGGGTCGTGCGGTGCATCGATCGCGGAGCGTGGCATGCAGACAGGCCTTCTGAAGCCGTTCAAGACGAACCTGCCGCGATACCACGGAGCGATGTTCGGAATGCCCGACACCGAATCGCAGGATCTCCATTACGACTTCGCCAAGGGCGGAATCGGCGCCGGCAGCATGCGCTGCCACGTGTCGGCGGACTGCATGATCACCGCGGTCGACGGGCGATTCGATCGATCGGTGCTTCACGAGTGCGTGGTCGAGAACGACCTGCTGCTGGTTCGCGCCGCGATCAGCAGCGACTGCGGCTATGCACCGAACGGTGCCGTGCCGTGGCAGTTCCGCCGCCCGGCGATCACCGTGTCGACGTTACCGAAAGGAACCGAGCTCGACATCCGCATCGACACCGGCGCGCCGCAACGGACGATCACGGTCCTGATGCGGCCGTCGATGCTGTTGCGCCATCACGGCATCGAGTCGAACGGTTTGCCCGACCCGTTGCGAGCGGTCCTCGAGAGCCCGATGGCTGCGCCCACGCTGCTCGCTGCCCTGCCGCTCGATCCCGACGTCGCGACGCTGGTCAACGACGTCGTGCACAGCCGGCTCACGGGCGCGTTGAAACGCATGCAGGTCCAGGCGCGCGCGCTCGAGCTGCTGGCGTTGATGGCGGCCTGCTGGAACGAACGGCTGTCGCAGGATCACTGGCCCGGCGCCCGCGGCCGCGACGGCGCCCTCGTCGCGTCGGCGCGGCGCATCCTGTCCGAGCGCTTCGCCGATCCCCCCACGCTGCAGGCTCTCGCCACGCAACTCGGAACGAACAAGAACAAGCTGAACCAGTTGTTCCAGCGGCATCTCGGCGTCACGCCGCAGGCGTTCTGTTTGCAACGGCGGATCGAACGCGCACAGGCGCTGATCGCCGAAGGACGCCTCAACGTCGGGCAGATCGCGGACGCGGTCGGGTATCAGCATCAGAGCAGCTTCACGGTGGCCTTCCGCGAGGCGGTCGGCCTGTCGCCGCGCGAGTTCGCGCGCCGCCATCGCCCGCCCGTCGAACGCGGTGCGATGGCGGTGCACTAAACGCTTGTTCACGCGACGGCCGCCGTCGCGTTGCCCTGCACGTCACCGCGACGAGGCGAACGCGGCGGCGTGGGTGAACGTCAGCCAGTTGGCGACGTAGGGGGCGAGCGCACGGTCCGCGAGCAGCCACAGGCGATCGTCGGCGAGACGCAGCAGCCCGACCGCGATGTCGATCATCCGCGCGTGCGCGGCGCGACCGGGCACCCGCGGCAGGGCGTCGACATCGACCAGCCGCGCCAGCCAGTCGTCGAGATGCGGCCCTTCGAGCGCCACGACGACGAAGCCGTGCGTGAGCAGCATGTCGT
>CAXTDA010000065.1:0-13136 GCA_964242935.1 uncultured Burkholderiaceae bacterium
CGCCCGACGAGATCCGCGCCAACGCGCGCGTGCACGAGCTCTACCTGGGCGGGCGCGTCACCGACGACGGGATCGAGGTCAGCACGTGAGCACCTCCATGGGCGCGACGCCCGCGACGGGCGCGACGACCACCGTCGCCGCCTTCGGCGGCCTTCATACCGACCG
This sequence comes from uncultured Burkholderiaceae bacterium, assembly GCA_964242935.1. GTDB lineage: Bacteria > Pseudomonadota > Gammaproteobacteria > Burkholderiales > Burkholderiaceae_D > CAHJXF01. The sequence continues at coordinate 166 of CAXTDA010000065.1, forward strand.
CTCCCACAAGGGCGCCTTCGCGGGAACGACCAAGAATGATGAGTGAACGGTCGGCCGGGTTGACAACCACTTGGCATCGCGCCGCACCGGTCGCCGTGGTCCTGCTGGCCCTGATCCTCGTCTGGTACGTCGCGAGCGTCGGGCTCAACGCGTCGCAGGTCATCGACCGCACGCTGTCGTCGACGCCGGGCTGGACCGCGACGGATCTCGTCCGCTCGACGTGGTCGATGGATCGACCGGTGCTGCCGGCACCGCACCAGGTGGTCGTCGACCTGGTCGACTCGATCGTCGGGTGGCCGCTCGACTCGCCGCGGAACCTGCTGTACCACGCGGCCGTCACCGGCGAGGCGACGCTGCTCGGCTTCGCGATGGGCACGGTCCTCGGCGGGCTGCTAGCGGTCGCCATCGTGCATTCGCGCACGCTCGAGCGCAGCGTCTTCCCGTGGATCGTCGCGTCGCAGACCGTGCCGGTGCTCGCGATCGCGCCGATCGTCATCGTCATCCTCGGCAACCTCGGCCTCTCGGGGTTGCTGCCGAAGGCGATCATCGCGATGTGGTTGTGCTTCTTTCCGGTGGCCGTCGCGGCGGCGAAGGGGATGCGCTCGCCCGGCGTGTTCGAACGCGAGTTGATGCACACGTACGCGGCGTCGCGGACCGACGTGTTCTGGAAGCTCCGCGTGCCGGCGTCCCTGCCGTTCCTGTTTCCCGCGCTCCGCATCGGCATCGCGGCGGCGCTGGTCGGGGCGATCGTCGGCGAGCTGCCGACCGGCGCAGAGGCCGGCCTGGGCGCGCGCCTGCTGACCGGCTCCTACTACGGCAACACGGTGCAGATCTGGTCGGCGCTGATCATGGCCGCGGCACTCGGGCTGGCATTGACCGGATGCGTCGCGGCCATCGAACGCCTCGTCGTTCCGACGGGTCGGCCGTGACCGCGGCCGTCGTCGCGGGTCTGCTCGCACTGGTGGCGGCGGCGTGGAGCGTCCGTCGCGCCGCGATGCTGGACGAACGCACGGCCGTCGGACGGCTCGCGGCACCGCTGCTGTTCGGCGTCTGGGTCCTCGTCTTCTGGCAGGCGATCGTGCAGGCCTTCGACGTCCCGCGCGTCATCCTGCCGGCGCCGACCGTGATCGGCGCGTCGCTGGTCGAAGGAGGCGACCTGCTCGCCGCCGACTTCGTACAGACCGTGCTGCGATCGGCGCTCACCGGACTCGTCGCCGGCAGCGCGCTGGGGTTCGGGGTCGGTCTCGCGATCGATCGCAGCCCGTTCCTGCAGCGCGGGTTGCTGCCGGTCGCCGCGCTCGCGAGCACGGTTCCGCTGGTCGGCATCGCACCGATCATGGTGATGTGGTTCGGCTTCGACTGGCCGTCGAAGGTGGCGGTGGTCGTCGTGATGACCTTCTTTCCGATGTTGGTCAACACGCTGGCCGGACTCGGCGAGGCGGACGCGATGCACCGCGACCTGATGCGTTCCTACGGCGCGACGCACTGGCGGACGCTGACCGCGCTGCGCATCCCGGTCGCGCTGCCGTTCGTCTTCAACGCGCTGAAGATCAACTCGACGCTGGCGCTGATCGGTGCGATCGTCGCCGAGTTCTTCGGCTCGCCGACGGTCGGCCTCGGCTTCCGCATCTCGACCGAGGCCGCGCGGCTGAACATGGGGCTGGTGTGGGCGGCCATCGCCGTGTCGGCGCTGTCGGGGTCGCTGTTGTACGCGCTGCTCGGCTTCGCGGAGCGTCGCGCCACGTTCTGGCACCCGTCGTTTCGCGTGGCACGTCCTTGAATACAGATTTCTGTATGATCGACGAATGAAGACGACCCTCGACATCGACGACCGCTTGCTCGCCGATGCCAAGGTGCTCGCGGCGCAGCAGCGAACGACGCTGACGCGATTGATCGAGGAAGGATTGCAATGGCGTCTTCGAGCCGATCGTGCGGTCCGGCCGAAGCCGCCGCGCCTGCCGTTCCTGAAGGGCCGCGGCGGGCTGGTCGAAGGCATCGACCCGCTCAGCAACAAGGCGTTGCTCGAGGCGCTCGGCGATGACGCCTGACGTCAACGTGCTGGTCGCGGCCGCGCGGCGCGACCACGTCCATCACGCGGTCGCTCGATCGTGGCTCGAAAGCGCCGTTGCCGCCGCCGCGGCGGGACGCCTGCTGACGCTGATGCCGATGGTGCTGGCGAGCTTCCTCCGGCTGGTGACGAGCCCGAAGATCTTCCAGGTGCCGACGCCGATCGACGAGGCGATCGGGTTCGTCGACGCATTGCTCGCGACGACCGGCATCCGCCTCGCCTCGATCGGACCGGAATGGCCGCTGCTCCGCAAGCTCTGCATCGACCGGCGGCTCTCCGGCAACGCGCTTCCGGATGCGTGGCTCGCCGCGGCGACGATGGAGCTCGGCGAACATCTCGTCAGTTTCGATCGCGGCTTCCGGTCGATGGTCGGCCGTTCGCACTTCACGCTTCTCGTCCCCGTCCCGGGATCCTGATCCATCTCACGGAGTTCACATGCGCATCGTCACCGTCCTCGCTTCCGCGGTCGTCCTCACGTCGACCTTCGCGGCCAACGCCGCCGACAAGGTCACCGTGCAGATGAAATGGGTGCCGCAGGCGCAGTTCGCGGGTTACTACGTCGCGCAGGCGAAGGGCTTCTACAAGGAGGCCGACCTCGACGTGACGATCAAGCCGGGCGGTCCCGACATTGCGCCGGCGCAAGTGCTGGCCGCGAAGGGTGCCGACGTGACCGTCGACTGGATGCCGAGCGCGCTCGCGGCGCGCGAAGCCGGTGTGCCGATGGTCAACATCGCGCAGATCTTCGACCGCTCGGGGCTGATGCTGACGTGCCGGAAGTCGAGCGGCGTCGCGACGCCGAAGGACCTGAAGGGGAAGACGCTCGGCGTCTGGTTCGGCGGCAACGAGTATCCGTTCCTGTCGTGGATGGGAACGCTCGGCCTGAAGACCGCCGGCGCGAATCCCGACGTCAAGGTGCTGAAGCAGGGCTTCAACGTCGACCCGCTGCTGCAGAACCAGGCCGCGTGCATCTCGACGATGATCTACAACGAGTACTGGCAGGTCATCGACGCCGGCCTGAAGCCGGCCGACCTCGTGACCTTCTCGTACCAGGACCTCGGCGTCGCGACGCTGGAAGACGGCCTCTACGCGCGCGAGCCCGACCTCCAGGATCCCGCCGTCGTCGCCAAGCTCGCGAAGTTCGTGAAGGCGTCGTTGAAGGGATGGGAGTACGCGCTGAAGAACCAGGACGAGGCCGTGAAGATCATCCTCGCGGCGGACCTGTCCGGTTCGGCGACGGCGGCAGGACAGAAGCGCCAGCTCGAGAACATCGCGAAGCTGATCACCGCGGCCGGCAAGCCGACGATGGGCGAGCTCGATCCGGTGGCTTACCAGCGAACGGTCAAGGTGCTGCTCGCGGGCGGCAGCGACCCGGTGATCAAGAAGGACCCGGGGCCGGCGGCGTGGACGCACGCGGTGTGGAACAAGGCGATGGGGAAGTGACCGACGAGAACGACGCGCGGCCGCCCGACCGGCTGTCGGTCGACCCGCGCAGTCCGTTCCACGACGAGAAGGCGCTCGCGCGGGGCGTCGGCATTCGCTTCAACGGCGTCGAGAAGACGACCGTCGAGGAGTATTGCGTCAGCGAGGGCTGGGTCAGGGTTGCGGTCGGCAAGGCGCGCGACCGGCATGGCAATCCGACCACGCTGAAGCTGAAGGGCGAGGTCGAGCCCTGGTTCCAGGACGTGCCGCCCGCACCCGAGGAGTGAAGCGCGAGCACGCGACGGGAGATGCTCGACTGCGATGAATGCGACGCCTTGACGCGTTCTTGCCACCGACCCACCGACCGGCCCCAAGCGTCCAAACGAACGAATCCCGGCGGTTAAGTGGGCTATCGCACATACGGCCAACGCGGCCTGCCTTAGCGTGAAAAGATCTCAACGCCTGTTACATCGGAGCACCCATGCGCGAGCATTACAAGCTTCAGGCGCACTGTTTGGATGTCGACATCCTCGAGACGACTCCGGGACGCTTTCGTTGGATGTACTTGATCGACGGGAATTACTTTCGGGCCAGTCTTTCTGCACTGGAGTCCGAGGGACTCGCGCGCGCGGACGCACTCGGCAGCGCCGAGGAAAGAATCAGATGGCTCGATCGCGTTGGCCAGGTCTGGTCCTCGTGCCCGTCGCTGGAAACTGCGAACGCATGAAAACGGCGCCGCTCGAGTCTGCATGAACGAGCTGCAGGCTACCGCTCGCATTCGATCGACCTCGGACTGACGGAGATCGAGCCCGGGGCCTTCCGTTGGCCCTACTTCATCGCTGAGGTCGAGAGAATCACTATGTGCGCTACCGCACATACGATCCGACCTGGCTAACTTAGCTTTGGAATCGACGATCACCTCCTGGCGCCAGGCAGCCGAGGGTGGTATCTCCGGACCGACCGGGAAGCTCTACGCCGAAATGCATGCGCGAGCGCGACCGACCGCAGTCGCACCGTCCAGCCATCGATCCGCTCGAGTCGATCCCCGGGCGCTTTCCTTGGATGGACCTGGTCGACGGCCATCGCTTTCGGACAAGTGTCGTCGGACTGGAGTCCGAGCTGCTGGCGCCGGGTGATGCGCTCAGCGGTGCAGAGACGAAGATTGAACCGCCTGGATCGGGCGAGTCATGTCCGGTCCTCCGAGTGCGGAAGGAGCAAACGCGTGAGGGCATATCCATCCGAGAAGGAAGCGCGCGATGCCGAGTTCGCGGCCGCACTCAGGGCTTTGAATGCCGCGTGCACGCCGGAAGCGGAGATTCGTTACGAGATGGCCCGCCAGCGTCTCGTTGAAGCGCTGCGACTGACGGGGGAGCAGCAGGCGCAACACGTCGACCTGTGAGCAGGCAAGATCGGCCTGATCGGTTTCGGCGTGCCCGGACCGTCGTCGCTGTTGGTGCTGAACGCGATCGGGAGTCTCCGCGTTGGCGAGTCGACTCCAACCCGAATCAACGTTCGCAATGCGATACACATCTCGATGCGGTCGCCGGTCCACCAGCCGCGATCAGCCGCGACTGAACAGCAGCACGCAGTTGGTGCCACCGAACGCGAACGAGTTGCTGATCGCATGCTCGAGGGTCGGCGCCGCCGCCTCGGTCTCGAGCACCAGGTCGAGCCGGCACTCGGCATCGACCGTCGCGCAATGGGCGTTCGGCGGCACGGCGCGGGCCTCGACCGCGAGCACCGTGATCAGCGCTTCGAGCGCACCCGCGGCGCCGAGCAGATGGCCGTGCAACGCCTTCGTCGAGCTCACCCGCAGGCGGTCGAGGTCGTCGCCCCACACCGCCGCCAGCGCGTTCCGCTCGACGACGTCGCCGATGCGGGTCGCGGTGCCGTGCGCGTTGCAGTAGCCGACGTCGCGGGGCGCCAGATCGGCCCGGGCGAGCGCGGCCCGGAGCGCCCGGGCCTGGCCGTCCGCATCGGGCTTCGTCAGATGGGTCGCGTCGCAGGTCGTGCCCCAGCCGTCGACGAACGCGTGAATCGACGCGCCGCGCGCGCGCGCATGCGCTTCGGACTCGAGCACCAGGAACGCCGCCCCTTCGCCGAGCGCGAAGCCGCTGCGGTCGCTCGCAAAGGGTCGCACCGCGTCGGCGCCGTGGCCGGGCGCGAACGCGGCCAGCGTCATCATCGCCTGCCATGCGACGACGACGCCCGGGACGATCAGCGCCTCGCTGCCGCCGGCCACCGCCACGTCGACCTCGTCGCAGGCGATCGCCTTCGCCGCCTCGGCGATCGCGACCGCCGACGACGCGCAGGCGATCGAGTACGTCATCACCGGCCCGCGCGCCTGCATCCGCATCGCGACGTGCGACGCCGGCGCGTTCGGCATGAACGCAGGGATCGTCAGCGGCGGCACGCGCGGGCCACGGTACGCGGTATCGAGCGCCGCCGCGCCGCCCATCCCGCAGCCCGCGTACACGCCGAGCCGTTCGGCGTCGCAGGCGTCGAACGCGCCGGCATCGCGCATCGCGAGGTCGGCGGCGGCCACCGCGATCTGGCTGACGCGGTCGACGCCGGCCAGTTGCAGCTTCGTGAACCAGCGCGTCTCGTCGAACGCGGCGGTGGCGGCGATCGCGGGCTTCGGCAACTCGGGGAAGACCGGCTTCAACGCGGACGTCCCGCGCATCAGCGCGGCGAACAGCGCCGCAGGTTCGTCCCCGTGCGGCGAGACCGCGCCTATGCCGGTGACGGCGACGCGGTTCACCGGCCTTCGGAGGTCGGCGCGGTCGCCGGCGTGGACGCGGTCTGGACGGGCGGCAGCGCGGGCGCGGCGACCCCGTCCATCGTGACCGCCGGCTTGGCGAGCTTCACGCGGTCGACCAGCGCCGCGAGTTGCGCGAGCGTCGTGATGTCGGGATCGTCGTCGGGCAACGCGACCTGGAAGTGGTCCTCGACCGCGAACATGAACTCCGCGATCGCGAGCGAGTCGAGTCCCTTGTCCTGCATCGAAGCGTCGGGGTCGATATCGGCGAGCGGGATGTCGTACTTCTCGTGCAGCAGCTGCTGGAGTTCGGTGAGCGTACTCATGGGGTGTCGGTCATCGTCTCGTGTCGGCCGCGGGATCGCCTCAGCAGCGGTCAATGATAGCCGGTCGGCCCGCTCCTTCGTCCGGGCGGAGCAGCAGCGACGGCACCGCGAACGCGATGCCGAGCAGCGCGCCGGCGACGACGTCGATCACGACGTGCTGCTTCAACGCCAGCGTCGAATAGGCGATCGCGGCGAACCACACCGCGTTCGCGACCCGCAGCCAGCGCGGCACGCCGATCTGCCGGAACAGGAACTCGATCCAGATCGCGGTGAACAGCGCGATCGCGACGTGCATCGACGGACACGCGTTGCCGGCCGCGTCGATCCCCTTCATCAGCTCGAAGCCCGGGAAGCCCATCGGGTCGAAGGTGCCCGGCGGCACCTGGGTCGGCCAGACGTAGAAGAGGCCGAGCCCGGCGAGCAGCAGGCCGCCGGCCCAGAAGCCGTAAGCGAGCAGCTCGACGAAGCGCAGCTGCAGGCCCGGCGCAATGCCGACGTAGAACCACAGCGAGACGTACGCGATCATCCACTGCGGCTGGAAAGGCACGATCGCGTCGAGCGCCGTCGCGCGGACCGTGGTCACCGCGCCGTTCGGGAACTGCAGCAGGTGGAAATAGGCGACGAAGAACGCCCAGGTCCAGAGCGTGGTGCCGGCGAGCTTCAGGACGAAGAAGCGGCGGGCCCGCCGCCAGAGCGCCGACCGCGCGGACTTCGGCTCACCGTCACGCATGCGGCCCCGCAGCCGCGCTCAACAACCGACGGTGCAGCGCCCGTCCCCCGCGAACTCCATCGGCTTCCCGCTCAGCGGCACGTGGACCGGCACGTTCGCGGCCTTCGTGAAGGCCGCCGTGCGGCTGTCGGGCAGCAGCTTGCCGTCGACGGTCGCCGCCTCGTTCGCGTGCGACGCGATCACGCTCTTCGGCTTGACCAGCTCGTTGATCACGTACGCCGCCTCGGTCGGCCCGACCGTGAACGTGCCGCCGATGTTGAGGACGACGAGCCCGGCCTTGTAGAGCCGTCGCACGACCAGATCCTGGTCCGCGATCACGCCGGTGTCGCCCGACAGGTAGACGACGAGGCCGTTCGTGAAGCGAAGGACGTAGCCGCCCGCCGGCCCGACGTAGGCGGTCAGTCCGTTCGCCTTCAGCGCCTGCGCGGCGTCGCCGTCGAGGAACGCGGGATCGAGGCCGTTGCTGTGGGCGGCCGGCACGCTCGAGACCTCGACGCCGCCGACCTTGCCGGTCGCGCCGAAGCGGAGCGTCACGACCTGCGCGGCCTCGCCGCCGATCGCCCGGAGCTTCTGCGCGAAGAAGGCGTTCATCTCGCCGCCGACCAGCAGCTTCGCCTTCTTCTGCACGACGATGTTCGCGGTGTTGGACGACGGCGTGTCGCGCACGGCGACTTCCGGCTTCGCGCAGGTGCCCGCGTTCGCGCTCGCCGGGTGGACGTCGCCGAGGTGGTCGCCGTGCACGTGGCTGAGCAGCACCGCGTCGATGCGGCCGAGCCGCGGGTCGTCGCCGCCGCGCACGGTGCGGCCCGCGTCGTACAGGATGCGCGTGCCGTCCGGGTCCTCGAAGACGAGTGCGCGGTCGAACGCGCAGAACTCGCCGTCGTGGCTGCCGAGCGGGGTCACCGTCACGTTCGGCCCGGCGGCCATCGCGTCGAGCGACGGAATCAACGAGGCGACGAATCCGACGACGGCGAGCAGGGTCTTGGCAGTGGACATGGCGTCTCCGAGGCGTGCGGGATGGTCCGCGCGAAGATAACCGAATGGCCGGATCCGACGGCGGTCAGCCCGCGACGTCGTCGGCGTGGCGCGCCCAGAAGGCGGGTGCCGGGATCTCGCCGGCCGCCGCCGCCGCGTTCTCGGCCATGTGCCGGGCGTTGCCGGTCCCCGGAATCGCGCACGTGACCGCGGGGTGCGACAGCACGAACTTCAGCAGCACCTGCGACCACGTCGTCGCGCCGATCTCCGCCGTCCACGGCGGCAGCGGCCGGCCGCCGACGCGCTTGAGCAGCCCGCCGCCGCCGAACGGACGATTGATCAGCCCGGCGACGCCGCGATCCGCCGCGAGCGGCAGGATGCGGCGCGCCGCGTCGCGGTCGTCGATCGCGTAGTCGACCTGCACGAAGTCGAGCGCCTCGGCGCGCAGCACCGCCTCGAGCTCGCCGTAGGCGCTCGACGTGTAGTGCGTGACGCCGACGTAGCGGATGCGGCCCTCGGCCTTCCACTGCCGGAGCGTCGGCAGGTGCGTCTTCCAGTCGAGCAGGTTGTGGACCTGCATCAGGTCGACCTTGCCGAGCAGCCGGATCGACTCTCGCATCTGCGCGATGCCCGCGTCGCGACCGCCGGTCCACACCTTCGTCGCAACGAACGCCTTGTGCGGCCGCGCCGCCAGCAGACGGCCGGTCACGGCCTCCGAACGTCCGTACATCGGCGAGCTGTCGAGCACCGTGCCGCCGGCCTCGAACAGCGCGTCGACGACGCCGGCGAGTTCGCCGAGCTTCGGCCCTTCTTCGGGCACGTCGAAGCCGATCCACGTCCCGCAGCCGACCATCGGCAGCGGCTCGCCGGTCGACGGGATGAATCGCGTCTTCATCGGTGCCGGCGCTTGCGCTCGCAGGTCGAGCGGGAGGGCGGCCGCGACACCGGCGCCGATCACGGAGCGGATGAAACGCGCGCGTCGCGGGCTGGTCGGTGGTTTCATCGTCGCTCGATTGTGCCTCGCCGGGAGACGCCGGTACAATCTTCGGTCGCCCCCAACGCCGAGCCGTCATGTCGATCGAGATCGCCGATCAGCTCTTCATGCAGTCCGCCCTGCAGCAGGCGCAGAACGCGCAGCTGGTCGGCGAGGTGCCGGTCGGCGCGGTCGTGGTCCGCGACGGACGCATCATCGGCACCGGCTTCAACCAGCCGATCGGCAGCCACGACCCGACGTCGCACGCGGAGATCATCGCGCTCCGGCAGGCCGCGCACGGCAGCGGCAACTATCGCCTTCCCGACTGCGACCTCTACGTCACGCTGGAGCCGTGCGCGATGTGCGTCGGCGCGATGCTGCACGCGCGTCTGCGCCGCGTCGTCTTCGGCGCGTTCGACCGGAAGACCGGCGCCGGCGGCAGCGTGCTGAACCTGTTCAACGAGGTCGCCATCAACCATCACACCGAGGCGATCGGCGGCGTGCTGGCCGCCGAGAGCGTCGCGCTGCTGCGCGGCTTCTTCGAGGAACGCCGTCAGAAGCGCGCGAAGCTCCTCGAGCGTCGCGTCGGCGCCCCGGCGCCCCGTGCGCCCGACCTCTCGACGACCATCGTCACCGACATCGACATGGCGGAGTGGAACGCCGCGAAGCAGTAGGCGTCGTGCTCGCCGAGGCCGCTCCGGTTTCGCTCGACGCGACGGCGGCGACCGGTACCGTCGCGATCTTCGCGCCGGGCGGCTACGACGTCGATCCCGAACGGCTGCGGCGGGCCGAGCGCTACTTCCGCAGTCGCGGCCTTCGCACCACCCGCGCGCTCGCGGCCGACGAGCGGCACGACCGCTTCTCGGCGACCGACGACGAGCGCCTCCGCCGGCTGTCGTCGATCGTGGACGACCCGGCGGTCGGCATCGCGATCGCGCTCCGCGGCGGCTACGGCGCGACGCGGCTGCTGCCGCGGATCGACTTCGACGCGATGGCGGGCGCGGTGCGTCGCGACGGAAAGCGCTTCGTCGGGCACAGCGACTTCACCGCGATCGGTCTCGGCCTGCTGGCGCGAACCGGAGCGGTCAGCTTCGCGGGGCCGATGGCGAGCTACGACTTCGGCGGGACCGTCGTCGAGCCGTTCACCGAGGCGCACTTCTGGCGCGCGATGGACGAGCGCCGCGTCGACGTCGACTTCGCGACCGACGATCCGCGGACGCTGCACGTCGGGGGCACGCTGTGGGGCGGCAATCTGACGATGCTGTGCAGCCTGATCGGCACGCCGTGGATGCCGCGCGTCGACGGCGGCGTCCTCTTCGTCGAGGACGTCAACGAGCAGCCGTACCGCATCGAACGGATGCTGCTGCAGCTGCAGCAGGCGGGCATCCTCGACCGCCAGCGGCTCGTCCTCTGCGGCGACATCTCGGGCTTTCGCGTCGCCGACTACGACAACGGCTACGGCGTCGACGACGCGCTGGCCCAGGTCCGCCGCGCGACGCGGGTGCCGATCGTCGCCGGCCTGCCGTTCGGCCACTGCCCGCGGAAGCTGACGCTGGCGGTGGGCGCGGCGGTCGACATTGCGATCGAAGGCGGGCGGTGCCGGCTCGCGCAGCGCTGGGATCTGTCGGGCTGATCGACGCTATTCGGTGACCGGCCGCGGCACCAGGTCGACCCACTTGTGGACGGGCGGCGCCGCCGGTGCGGAAAGACGATCGAGCAGTGACCGCGGATCGACGTCGACGATCAGCAGGTCGCGCTGCTCGGGCCGCACGAAACGCTCGTCGACCATCTGCGCCGCGAACGCGAGGAACGCGTCGTAATAGCCGCCGACGTTGAGCAGCCCGACCGGCTTCGCATGGATGCCGAGCTGCAGCCAGGTCAGCATCTCGGTCAGCTCCTCGAGCGTGCCCCAGCCGCCGGGCAACGCGACGAAGGCGTCGGCGAGTTCCGCCATCGTCATCTTGCGTTCGTGCATGTCGGCGACGACGCGCAGGTCCTGGATGCCGACGTGCCCGAGCTCGCGGATCATCAAGGCGCGCGGGATGACGCCGATCACGTGGCCACCGGCGGCGAGGACCGCGTCGGCAATGGCGCCCATCAGTCCCACGCGGCCGCCGCCGTAGACCAGTTCGATGCCGCGTTCGGCGAGCAGGGCGCCGAGTGCCCTGGCCGCTTCGCCATAGGCCGGCAGCGCACCGATCGACGAGCCGCAGTACACGCAGAGTCGCTTGAGAACGGGATCGGCCATCGGATCGAAGGTGGGGGAAGGCGAAGGCGTGCAGGGGAAGACCCGGACCGCAATGATAAAATACGCGACACTCGATGCCCCGCCGCGCCGGTCCGATGCGGCGCGCCGACCCGGTCGGTCCTCGCGGTGTCCCCTCCCGCAGCGTCGCCCGCAGCCCGCGTTCCTCATTCTCTTTTCACCCGGTTCCCCTTGCTCTCCACCGCCAACATCACGATGCAATTCGGCGCGAAGCCGCTCTTCGAGAACATCTCCGTCAAGTTCGGCGACGGCAACCGTTACGGCCTGATCGGCGCGAACGGTTGCGGCAAGTCGACGTTCATGAAGATCCTCGGCGGCGACCTCGAGCCGTCGGGCGGCAACGTCATGCTCGACGCCGGCGAGCGCCTCGGCAAGCTGCGGCAGGACCAGTTCGCGTACGAGGACATGCGCGTCCTCGACGTCGTGATGATGGGTCACGACCAGATGTGGGCCGCGATGACCGAGCGCGACGCGATCTACGCAAACCCCGAGGCGACCGACGACGACTACATGAAGGCCGCCGAGCTCGAGGCGAAGTTCGCCGAGTACGACGGCTACACGGCCGAGGCCCGCGCAGGCGAGCTCCTGCTCGGCGCCGGCATTCCGATCGAGCAGCACCAGGGGCCGATGAGCGCGGTCGCGCCGGGCTGGAAGCTGCGGGTGCTGCTCGCGCAGGCGCTGTTCTCGAACCCCGACATCCTGTTGCTCGACGAGCCCACCAACAACCTCGACATCAACAGCATCCGCTGGCTGGAAGACGTGCTGAACGCGCGGAACAGCACGATGATCATCATCAGCCACGACCGCCACTTCCTGAACCAGGTGTGCACGCACATGGCCGACATGGACTTCGGCAAGCTGACCGTGTGGCCGGGCACATACGACGATTACATGCTCGCGTCGTCGCAGGCCAAGGAACGCCAGGCGAACGCGAACTCCAAGGCGAAGGAGCGCGTCGCCGAGCTGCAGGACTTCGTGCGCCGCTTCTCCGCCAACAAGTCGAAGGCGCGGCAGGCGACCAGCCGCATGAAGATGATCGACAAGATCAAGATCGAGGACTTCAAGCCGTCGAGCCGCCAGAACCCGTACATCCGCTTCGAAGGCGAGAAGAAGCTGCACCGGCTCGCGGTCGAGGTGCAGCATCTCGCGAAGAGCTACGACAAGCCGGTGATCTCGAACTTCGACATCATGGTCGAGGCCGGCGAGAAGATCGCGATCGTCGGCGCGAACGGCGCGGGCAAGACCACGCTGCTGTCGTGCACCGCGCAGGTCGTCGAGCCCGACCGCGGCGTCGTCAAGTGGGCCGAGAACGCGAACCCCGGGCTGATGCCGCAGGACCCGAGCGACTACTTCGGTTCCGACGAGTCGCTGACCGACTGGATGGGCCGCTGGACGCAGGAGGGCGACGACGACCAGTCGGTGCGCGGCATGCTCGGCCGGCTGCTGTTCTCGGGCG
>CAXTDA010000066.1:0-13127 GCA_964242935.1 uncultured Burkholderiaceae bacterium
TGTTCCGGCTGCATCCGCACATCGTCAAGCTCGACCGCAGCGTGATCGGGCGCGCAGCCACGGACCCCTGGGTGCGGCGGGTGATGGGGCAGATGGTCGCGCTGCTTCACGAGTGCGGAACGCAGGTGCTGATCGAGGGCGTCGAGACGGCGGACGAGGCGATCATCGCGCTCGACGCGGACGCCGACTTCGTGCAGGGCCATCACTTCGGACGGCCGCGGGCGTCGCTCCGGCTCGCCAACGACAAAAGCCGCGAGATGGCGGAGATCTGGGTCGGTTGCGACGAGCGATCGCGCCGCGAGGCGGAGTCGAACGCGGCGCGCCTCGCACCGTACCGCGCCGCGGTGCTCCAGGCGAAGCAGCTGCTCGAAGCGGGCCGCTCGTTCGACGAGGCGTGCCGGTCGTTCATGGCGCTCGCGAAGGCGGACCGCTGTTATCTGCTCGACGACGAGGGCAAGGCGGCACCGCATGTCCTCAGTCGGCCGCCCGACGCGACGTCGACCAAGGTCGATCGGTTCACGCCGCTCCTCGATGTCGAAGGGTCGCGCTGGTCGCGGCGCCCGTACTTCCGAAGCGCACTCGACGAGCCCGGCGTGCTGCAGGTCACCCGGCCTTACCCGGCGATGCACGGCCCGATGATGACGGTCACGTTGTCGGTCAGCTTCGCGTGCGGCGGCCGGCGCCTCGTGATCTGCGGCGACAAGACGTGGCAGTCGGGCGGTGCGCGGCCGGGTTTCCGGACCGAAGCGATCGACGCCGGAACGGAGATCGCGCTCCGTCACGCATCGCGGCCCGACCGTCCCCGCGGTCCGCCGTCTGCGCGCGATCGATCGCGTCCTCGCTTCGCCGCTCAGGGCAATCCGGCACCGCCCGACGATCCGTACACCTGCCCGGTCGCATAGCTCGCATCGGCCGCGGCCAGCTGCACGTAGATCGACGCGAGCTCGGCCGGCTGGCCCGGGCGCTTCATCGGCGTCATGCCGCCGAACGTCTTCAGCTTCTCCTGCGTCGCGCCGCCGCTGACCTGCAGCGGCGTCCAGATCGGCCCGGGCGCGACGCCGTTGACACGGATGCCCTTGCTCGCGAGCTGCTTGCCGAGCGAGCGCACGTAGTTCGTCGTCGCGGCCTTCGTCATCGCGTAGTCGTAGAGCTCGGGCGTCGGGTCGGTCGCCTGCTCGGACGTCGTCGCGATGATCGTTGCGCCGGGCGGCAGGTGCGGGATCGCGGCCCTGATGATCCAGAACGGCGCGTAGATGTTCGTCTTGATCGTCGCGTCGAAGGCCTCCGACGTGATGTCGAGGATCGACTCGTGCGCCTGCTGGCGGCCGGCGTTGCTGACGAGGATGTCGAGGCCGCCGAGCTCGCGGACCGCGTCGGCGACGAGCTTCTGGCAGAACGCCTCGTCGCGAAGGTCGCCCGGCAGCGCGACTGCCTTCCGGCCCTCGGCGCGGATCAGCGCGACGACGTCGCGCGCGTCGGGTTCTTCGGTGGGGTAGTAGTTGATCGCGACATCGGCACCCTCGCGCGCGTACGCGATCGCCGCGGCACGGCCCATCCCGCTGTCGCCGCCGGTGACGAGCGCCTTCCGGCCGAGCAGGCGCCCCGAGCCCTTGTAGCTCTTCTCGCCGTGGTCCGGCACCGGATCCATGCGGCTCGCGAGGCCCGGCCACTCCTGCGACTGGCCCTTGAACGGCGGCTTCGGGTACTTCGTCCGCGGGTCGACGAGCGGCGCGGCGGTCGGTGTCTGCTCCGCGGCGGTCGCATGGGTCGCAGCACCGCCTGCGACAGCCACGCTGCCGAGGCCGGCGGCAATCGTGCGCACCGCCTCGCGGCGCGTGAAATTCTTCGTTTCCGTCATGAAGCTCGATCCTGTCCGTTGTCGATGGGACAGGATGCGGAGCGTTGCGCACGGCCCCTGTCAGACGCGCGTCGAAAACGCGTCGGGGCCGAGGACTACAGCGTCGCGCGCCCGATCACCCGGATTCGGCCGCCGCGCGTGCCCGCAATTCGAACTTCTGGATCTTCCCGGTCGACGTCTTCGGCAGCTCGCCGAACACCACGACCCGCGGCACCTTGAACCCGGCGAGGTGCGCCTTGCAGTGCGCGATCAGGTCGGCGGCCGCGACGTCGCTGCCCGGCTTGAGCTCGACGAACGCGCACGGCGTCTCGCCCCACCGCGCGTCGGACTTCGCGACGACCGCGGCCGCGAGAACCGCAGGATGCCGGTACAGCGCGTCCTCGACCTCGATCGACGAGATGTTCTCGCCGCCCGAGATGATGATGTCCTTGCTGCGGTCCTTGATCTTGATGTAGCCGTCGGGATCGATCACTGCGAGGTCGCCCGAATGGAACCAGCCGCCGGCGAACGCTTCCGCGGTCGCGGCCGGGTTCCGCAGGTAGCCCTTCATGCAGATGTTGCCGCGAAACATGATCTCGCCCATCGTCGCGCCGTCGTGCGGGACCGGTTCCATCGTCTTCGGGTCCTGCACGTCGACCGCGGCTTCGAGGTGGTAGCGGACGCCCTGGCGCGCGTTCAGGCGGGCCCGATCACCGATGTCGAGCGCGGCCCACGCTTCCTGCTTCGCGCAGACGGTGGCCGGGCCGTAGACCTCGGTGAGTCCGTAGACGTGGGTCAGCTCGAAGCCCATCTGTTCCATCCCTTCGATCATCGACGCCGGCGGCGCGGCGCCCGCGACCATCGCCTTGACGCGCTGGACGATGCCGGCCTTGTCCGCGTCGGGTGCGTTGACCAGCAGCGAATGCACGATCGGCGCGCCGCAGTAA
The DNA here is from genome assembly GCA_964242935.1 of uncultured Burkholderiaceae bacterium. Classification (GTDB taxonomy): domain Bacteria; phylum Pseudomonadota; class Gammaproteobacteria; order Burkholderiales; family Burkholderiaceae_D; genus CAHJXF01. The sequence continues at coordinate 2,785 of CAXTDA010000066.1, forward strand.
TGCGTGACGCCCGCGGTGCGGATCAGGTCGAGCAGGACCTTCGCGTCGACCTTCCGCACGCACACGTTGACGCCGGCGCGCGCGGCCACGGTCCACGGAAAGCACCAGCCGTTGCAGTGGAACATCGGCAGCGTCCACAGGTAGACCGGATGCGTCGGCATGTCCCATTCGAGGATGTTCGAGATCGCGTTCAGGTACGCGCCGCGGTGGTGGTAGACGACGCCCTTCGGGTTGCCGGTCGTTCCCGACGTGTAGTTGAGGCAGATCGCGTCCCACTCGTCCTGCGGCGCGAGCCAGGCGAACGCCGGGTCGCCGCCGGCGATGAACGACTCGTAGTCGGTCGACCCGATGTCCGCTCCCGGCCCGTCGTATTCGACGTCGTGCACGTCGATCACGAGCGGGCGCACGCTCGCAATGGCCAGGGCAGTGCGCATGACGTTCGAGAACTCGCGATCGACCAGCACGACCCTCGCGTCGCCGTGGTCGAGCATGAACGCGAGCGCCTCGGCATCGAGCCGCGTGTTCAGCGTGTTCAGCACGCCGCGCGTCATCGGGACGCCGAAGTGCGCCTCGACCATTGTCGGCGTGTTCGGCAGCATGACGGCGACGGTGTCGCCCTTGCCGACGCCGGCCGTCGCGAGCGCCGACGCCAGCCGGCGGCAGCGCGCGTAGGTGTCGCGCCAGTCGCGTCGCAGTCCGCCGTGAACGATCGCGAGCCGCTCCGGATAGACCGCGGCGCTCCGCTCGATGAAGGCGAGCGGGGTCAGCGCGGCGAAGTTGGCTTCGGTCTTTGCGAGGTCGGCGTCGTTCATGGGATGCTCCCGGATCCGGAACGCCGATGATGCGCTCCCGGTCGATCCGATCGAGTCCGTCGCCCGCCTTCTTCTGGAGACCGATCCATGAATGCACCGCTCCCCGTCGACCTGGCGCCCGGCGTGCTCGTCCGCACCGACCAGGACGGCGTCGTCACGCTGACGCTGAACCGTCCGCGGCAGTACAACGCGCTGTCGGAGGGACTGCTCGCCGCGTTGCAGACGGCGCTCGACGCGATCGCCGTCGATCCGTCGGTGCGCGTGGTCGTCATCGCGGCCGAGGGCACGGCGTTCTGCGCCGGTCACGACCTGAAGGAGATGCAGGGCGACCCGGGTCCCGAGCGCATCGCGGCGCTGTTCGCGCAATGCAGCCGGATGATGCTGTCGCTGCCGGCATTGCCGCAGCCGGTGATCGCGAAGGTGCACGGGCTGACGACCGCGGCCGGGCTGCAGCTCGTCGCCCAATGCGACCTCGCGATCGCGTCGGACACCGCGCGCTTCGCCGCGTCCGGGATCAACCTCGGCCTCTTCTGCGCGACGCCGTCGGTGCCGTTGTCGCGCTGCGTGCTGCGGAAGCACGCGCTGGAGCTGCTGCTGACCGGCGACTTCATCGACGCGTCGACGGCGGCCGAACGCGGCCTCGTCAACCGGGCCGTCCCGGCCGACCGTCTCGACGCCGAGGTCGCGCGGCTCGCGGACACGATCAAGGCGAAGCCGCGCGAATCGATCGCGGTCGGCAAGTCGCTCTTCTATCGCCAGATCGAAGGCGGCCTCGCCGCGGCCTACGACGACGCGGCCGCCGTGATGGCCTGCAACTTCCTGCATCGCGACGCGACCGAAGGGATCACCGCGTTCATCGAGAAGCGGCCGCCGGTGTGGTGACGACGCGGCAGTCGACGCTTCCGCCGGTTCAGCTCGACACGAGGCTCGCGCCGATGTTGATCGACAGCGCCAGGATGCTGGCGTTGAAGAAGAACGACAGCACCGCCTGCGCGAGCACTGCCTTTCGCATCGACCGGTCGCCGGGCGCGATCTCGGCCGTCTGCGACGCGACCGCGATCGTGAACGAGAAGTACATGAAGTCCCAGTAGTCGGGCTTCAGTCCTTTCTCCGGAAACAGCAGCGGCGGCGACTGGCCCTCGTCGATCAGGTAGTAGAAGTGCGCGTAGTGCAGTCCGAAGATCGTCGGGATCAGGAACCACGAGCCGAGCACGGTGGCGCCGGTCAGCGCGATGTGGAACGGGTGGTGGAGGGCGCCGCCCTTCGCCGTCGCGAGCTCGAGCACGATCGCGGCGAGGCTCATGAGCGCAGCCAGCGACACCGCGGTCAGGACCGCATAGGCGCTCTCGTCCTGCCGCTCGGCGAAGGCGCGCACGTCGCTGTCGTCGGCGCGCGCCATCAAGATCCAGATCGATGCGAGATACGCATAGGTCGCAACGTTCCACCCGACCAGCGCGTGCAGCAGCCAGTCGGCTTCGGGCAACGGGATCGCGAGCGCCGCGAGCAACCCGAGACCGAACGCGTAGAGCAGCCGCGGCCTCGCGACGTAGAACCGCTGGAGCGTTTTGATCTTCATCGGGACGAGGGCGGTGCGGTGGCGAGAGGCATTGTGATCGATGCGGCGTCGGGCGGATGCTCGCGTGCTGCTCCGGATTTCGTCGTTCCCGCGATGGATCGGAATCCGCAGTCACCGCCTCCCGCGCGCCGCCATCAATCCCGAGATCCGTGCCGCAGCGGCCTGCAACGGCTGCAGGAAGCGCTTCGTCATCTCGGAGCCCGGCGTGCGGTTCGCCTGGCCGCTGACGTTCATCGCGGCGATCGTGCGGCCGTCGGGGCCGACGATCGGGACCGCGAGCGAGATCAGGCCCTCCTCGAGTTCCTGGTCGACCAGCGAAAAGCCTTGCCGACGCGTCGCCTCGACGATCGCCTTCAGCCGCGTGATGCGGATCTCGGTGCGCGACGTCAGCGCCTTCGGGCCGGAGCGCCTCAGCACGTCGTGTGCATCGGCCGGATCCAGGCCGGCCAGCAGCACGCGGCCCATCGACGTGCAGTACGCCGGCAGCCGGCTGCCGATGGACAGGTTGATCGCCATGATCTTCTGCGTCGGAACGCGCAGCACGTAGACGATCTCGGCGCCGTCGAGGACCGCGGCCGAACAGCTCTCACGGACCTGCCGCACCAGCGCCTCCATCACCGGCTCGGCGACGTTCCAGAACGGCAGCGACGTCAGGTACGGATAGCCGAGCGACAGGATGCGAGCGGTGAGGCTGAACGCGCGGCCGTCGAGCTTGACGTAACCGAGGTGCTCGAGCGTCAGCAGGATGCGACGGGCGCCGGCGCGCGTCAGGCCCGCGGCGTCGGCCACCTCGGTCAGCGTCAGATCGCGCTCGCGGCCGTCGAAAGCCTGGATGACGCGGAGTCCGCGCGCGAACGCCTGCACGAAACGGTCGCCCGGTACGACGGGTTCGGCCGCGCCGCGGGTGCCGGAGACGGCGAGGGTCGGATCGGGAAGGGCTCTGCGCGGCATGCGAGGCCGGGACGACGGTGGGTGGCGTTGGTGGGATGGAGACGTCGACTACCGGGCAGGGGACCTTCGACTCGACGGTCGAGGCGGTCGGTGAACCGACGGTCGACGCGACGAGCGGATCGACGGCCGACGCGACGGGCGAAGCGAGACGACGCGGCTTGACCCTGCTCGATGCACTCGCTATCCTTTGTTCACGTAAAGAATAGTTGTTCTTACAAAGAACAATTGGAGCACGTCCCGATCCTGGTGGCAACCGATGTGCCGTCGGCTTGTCCGGAACGGGGCGACGACACCGGAGACGAAAGGCGTGATCGACAAGACCGTTGCCACCGCGGCCGAGGCGCTGCACGACGTCCACGACGGGGCGACCGTGCTGATCGGCGGATTCGGCACGGCCGGCATGCCGGCGCAATTGATCGATGCGCTGATCGTGCACGGCGCGCGCGACCTGGTCGTCGTCAACAACAATGCCGGCAACGGCGAGACCGGCCTCGCCGCGCTGCTGAAGGCGCGCCGCGTGCGAAAGATCCTCTGCTCGTTCCCGCGGCAGGCCGACTCGCACGTGTTCGATGCGCTGTATCGCGCCGGCGAGATCGAGCTCGAACTCGTGCCGCAGGGCAACCTCGCCGAACGCATCCGCGCCGCGGGCGCCGGCATCGGCGGCTTCTTCACGCCGACCGGCTACGGGACGCCGCTCGCAGAGGGCAAGGAGACGCGCGTCCTCGACGGCCGGCCGATGGTCTTCGAGACGCCGATCCACGCGGACTTCGCGTTGATCAAGGCGCGCGCGGCCGATCGATGGGGCAACCTGGTCTACCGGAAGACGGCGCGCAACTTCGGCCCGGCGATGGCGATGGCGGCGCGCTGCGCCGTCGTGCAGGTCGACGAGATCGTCGAGCTCGGCGCGCTCGACCCCGAGGCGATCGTCACGCCCGGCATCTTCGTGCAGCGGATCGTGCGGATTCCGTCGCCGTCGTCGATGTCGGCCGACGCGCCGGTCGACGACAGTGCCGGTCGCGACGTCTCGGTGCGGTCGCCGAGCCCGGCCGCGTGAACGCTGCGGACCCGACGACATGACCTACACGAAGCTCACCCGCCGGCAGCTCGCGGCCCGCGTCGCCGCCGACATTCCCGACGGCGCGGTCGTCAACCTCGGCATCGGGCTGCCGACGCTGGTCGGCGAGGAATTGCCCGCCGGTCGCGAGATCGTCCTCCACAGCGAGAACGGCCTGCTCGGGATGGGCCCGGCGCCGGCCGTCGGCGACGAGGACGAGGCCCTGATCAACGCGGGCAAGCAGCCGGTCACCGCGCTCCCCGGCGCGTCGTATTTCCATCACGCCGACTCGTTCGCGATGATGCGCGGCGGCCATCTCGACTATTGCGTGCTCGGCGGCTTCCAGGTGTCGCGGACCGGCGACCTCGCGAACTGGAACTCCGGCGCCCCGGGCGCCATCCCGGCGGTCGGCGGCGCGATGGACCTCGCGATCGGCGCGCGCCACGTCTTTGTGATGATGGAACACCTGACGCGCGACGGGCAGAGCAAGATCGTCGAGCGCTGCACGTATCCGCTGACCGGCGTCGGCTGCGTCGAGCGCGTGTACACCGACCTCGCGACGCTCGACATCGGGCCGGCCGGCGTCGTTGCGCGGGACCTCGTCGACGGGCTGTCGTTCGACGAGCTGCAGCGGCTGACCGGCGTGCCGATGTCGGCGGGGGCGGCGTCGTGACACGCGACGTGACCCGCGGCGGTGCCGACGAGGTGATAGCCCGGCCGCCCGGCTATCGTCGCCCCGCGGCCGACACGCAGCCCGACTACGCGGTCGACGCGTACGGGTCGACGCGGAAACGCGCGCCGTCGCAGCCGCTGGTCGCGATGCCGCAGACGTTGTCGGAGGTGACCGGCCCGCGCTTCGGCCGCGCGGCGCTCCGATCCGACGACCAGGACATGACGCGCTTCGGCGGCGGCGCGGCGATCGGGGAACGCATCGTCGTCGGCGGGCGGCTGATCGACGAGGACGGCCAGCCGATCCGCGATGCGCTGATCGAGATCTGGCAGGCCAACGCCGCGGGGCGCTACGTGCATGCCGGCGACCAGCACGACGCGCCGCTCGATCCGCACTTCAGCGGCCTCGGCGCGACGGTCAGCGACGACGAAGGCCGCTACCGCTTCGTGACGATCCGGCCGGGCGCCTATCCGTGGCGCAACCATCACAACGCGTGGCGCCCCGCGCACATCCACTTCTCGCTGTTCGGGAACGCGTATGCGCAACGGCTCGTCACGCAGATGTACTTTCCCGGCGACCCGCTGATGGCCTTCGATCCGATCTTCAACAGCACGGTCGATCGCACGGCCCGCGAACGCCTCGTCGCCGCGTTCGACTGGGACGCGACCGAGCCCGACCGCGCGCTCGGCTACCGCTTCGACATCGTGCTCCGCGGCCGGCGCGCGACACCGATGGAGTCATGAAGGCGACGGATCGCACGAGCCTCAGGACGACGACCTCGCAGACCGTCGGCCCGTACCTGCACATCGGCCTCGCGCCGCGGAACCGGGCCGACATCGCGTTCGACGGCCGCACCGACCAGCCCGGCCGCATCGTCGTCGCCGCGCAGGTGATCGACGGCGACGGGCAGCCCCTGACCGACGGGATGATCGAGGTCTGGCAGGCCGATGCGGCGGGGCACTACGACCATCCGCACGACGCGCGGGCGCGGCAGGACGAACGCGCGCGGAGCGCGTCGGGCTTCGGCCGCCTGCCGACCGAAGCCGAGGGCCGCTTTCGCTTCACCACCGTCAAGCCCGGCCGCGTGCCGGCACCCGACGGCTCGCTGCAGGCGCCGCATCTGGTCGTCGCGTTCTTCGCCCGTGGCCTGCTGAAGCACCTGTCGACGCGGATCTACTTCGACGACGAGGCCGCGGCGAACGCCGAGGACTTCGTGCTGCGGCTCGTGCCGCCGGCGCGACGCGAGACGTTGCTCGCCCGCCGCGTCGACGCGATTACGTATCGATGGACGCTCGTGCTGCAGGCCGATGCGGCGCATGAGACGGTGTTCTTCGATCTCTGACGGTCCACACGGGGGCGGGGGACTAAGTATCAGCGCGGATGGAGCCGCGTCGCCGACGCTTGTACAGTCCACCGGAAGGCGAAGACCCGCACGGTGACCAAGGAGACCCCATGACCCGCATTTCCCGATCGACCGCCGCGGCCGCGCTCGCGCTGCTGGCCGGCCTGCCGTTCCAGGCGACCCGCGCGGCCGACACGATCAAGGTCGGCATCATCGCCGAGATGACCGGCGCGTTCGCCGACTTCGGGCAACAGATGACGACCGGCGCGCGCGCCTACATCAAGCAGAACGGCGACACGGTCGCCGGCAGGAAGATCGAGCTGATCGTGAAGGACGTCGGCGGCCCGTCGCCCGACGTGTCGAAGCGGCTCGCCCAGGAGCTGGTCGTGAAGGACAACGTCGACTTCATCGCGGGCTTCGGCCTGACGCCGAACGCGCTCGCGGTCGCGCCGATCGCGACCGAGGCGAAGAAGCCGACGATCATCATGAACGCGGCGACGTCGATCATCACGACCAAGTCGCCGTACCTGACGCGCGTGTCGATGACGTTGCCGCAGGTGACCGCGCCGCTGGGCGACTGGGCGTACAAGAACGGCATCCGCAAGGTGTACACGGCGGTCGCCGACTACGGTCCGGGATTCGACGCCGAGGCCGCGTTCAAGAAAAGTTTCACCGCGCAGGGTGGCCAGATCGTCGGCGAGGTCCGCATGCCGCTGACGAACCCCGACTACGGCCCGTTCGTCCAGCGCATCAAGGACAGCAAACCCGACGCGGTCTTCGTGTTCGTTCCGGCCGGCGAGTCGGCGGTCGGTTTCATGAAGGCGTATGCGGAGCGCGGCCTCGCCGCGGCCGGCATCAAGCTGATCGCCACCGGCGACATGACCGACGACGGCGTCATCGACGCGCTCGGCAACAACGCGCTCGGCACGATCACGACGCATCACTATTCCGCGGCGCACGACTCGCCGGAGAACAAGGCGTTCATCGCGGCCTACGCGGCGGTCGACGCGACGCACCGGCCGAACTTCATGGCGGTCGGCGGCTACGACGCGATGGCGATGATCTATTCGGTCGTCAAGCAGTTGAACGGCAACATCGACCCCGACAAGGCGATGGCGCTGATCAAGGGCATGAAGATCGCGAGCCCGCGCGGCGCGATCGAGATCGATCCCGAGACGCGCGACGTGACGCAGAACGTCTACGTCCGCGAGGTCAAGCGCGTCAACGGCAAGCTGTACAACGTGGAGTTCTTCACGACGCCGGCGGTGAAGGACCCGGGCAAGGAAGCCGCGAAGTGACGAAGCGGCGCGCCGCTTCGTCATCCCCGCGGAAGCGGGGATCCGTGTCGTGCCCTCTGCCGCGAACGCAATGCCGCCGGGTTCCCGCCTTCGCGCGAGCGACGGTGTTTCGGGTTCCCCGATCCGCTTTCGCGGGAACGACGGCGAATTCGTCGCCCCGGCGAAGGCCGGGGTCCAAGTTCGTGCTGCATCGACAGACGAGCCATTTGGGTCCCGGCGTGCGCCGGGACGACGGTATGAGAGGGTTGCGCAAGTCGACACGATCCGGAAGCCCGGCATGCGGATGACATGACCACCACCCTCGGCGTCCTCTTCGACGGCCTGGCCTACGGGATGCTGCTGTTCCTCATCTCGGTCGGCCTGTCGGTGACGATGGGCCTGATGCGCTTCATCAACCTCGCGCACGGCGTCTTCGCGATGGCGGGCGGCTACCTCGTCGCGAGCCTCGCGCAGCGCTACGGCCTGAACTTCTTCGTCGCGCTGCCGCTCGCGTTCGCCTTCGGTGCGGTCCTCAGCCTTGTCCTCGAACGCCTGCTCTATCGACACCTCTACCGGCGCGGCCCGCTCGACCAGGTGCTGCTGACGGTCGGCATCCTGTTCGTCGCGACGGCGGTCGCGATCTTCTTCTTCGGGTCGCAGCAGCAGCCGGTCGCGATCCCCGAGTCGCTGCAGGGACGGATCGACGTCGGCGGCGTCGAGCTGTCGCGCTACCGGCTGTTCCTCATCGCGGCCGGTATCGTCATCACGCTGGTCCTCATCTTCGGGCTCGAGCGGACGCGCTTCGGTGCCCGAATCCGTGCGTCGGTCGACCGGCAGAGCGTCGCCGAGGCGATGGGCATCCGCGTCGAACGCGTGTTCCAGGCGACCTTCGCGATCGGCGGCGGTCTCGCGGCGCTCGGCGGGGCGCTCGGCATCGACGTGCTGGGACTCGACCCGAATTTCGCGCAGCGCTATCTCGTGTACTTCCTGCTGGTGGTCGTCGTCGGCGGACCGGGCTCGATCGTCGGCGCGCTGATCGCGGCGCTGCTGCTCGGCGTTGCGGACGTGACCGGCAAGTACTACGTGCCGCAGATCGGCGCGTTCGTGATCTACGTGGCGATGATCGTGCTGCTGTTCCTGTTCCCGCACGGCTTGTTCGCGAAGCGGCGCGCCAAGTGACCCGGCCGGTGCAGCCGTTCGACCGCCTCGCCGCGCGCGAGCGCTGGAAGCCGTCCGAGGCGGTCTTCTGGATTGCCGTCGCGTCCGCGTACTTCGTGTTCCCGCAGAACCTGGTGCTCGCGACGCAGATCCTGATCGCGGGGCTGTTCGCGCTGTCGCTCGACCTGATCCTCGGGTACGCGGGCATCGTCACGCTCGGGCACGCGGCTTTCTTCGGCGTCGGCGCGTACACGGCGGGACTGCTCGCGAAGCACGGGTGGGGCGAGCCGTTCAGCGGGCTGCTGTGTGCCGCGGTCGTCGCCGCGGCGATCGGCTGGTTGACGAGCTTCCTCGTGCTTCGCGGCGGCGACCTCGCGCGACTGATGACGACATTGGGCATCGCCTCGCTGCTGTCCGAGATCGCGAACCGCGCGACCGACATCACCGGCGGCGTCGACGGCCTGCAGGGCGTCGAGATGGCGAAGGTCTTCGGGGTCTTCGGCTTCGACCTGTACGGCCGCGTCGGCTTCGTCTACACGTTCGTCGTCGTGCTCGCGCTGTTCGTGCTCGCGCGTTCGTGGATCAACTCGCCGGTCGGGCTGTCGCTCCGCGCGATCCGCGAGAACCCGGTGCGCGCCCGAGCGATCGGCGTGCCGCTGCATCGCCGGCTCGTGACCGCCTACGTCGTCTCGGCCGCGATCGCCGGGGTCGCGGGCGCGCTGCTGACGCAGACCACGCAGTTCGTCGGGCTCGACGTGCTGAGCTTCCAGCGTTCGGCGAACCTGCTGATCATGCTGATCATCGGCGGCACCGCGACGCTGTACGGCGGCTTCGTCGGCGCGGCGCTCTTCATCCTCGTGCAGGACCGCCTCGCCAGCATCAATCCCGTCTACTGGCTGTTCTGGCTCGGCATCCTGCTGATCGCGACGACGCTGTTCCTGCGGCAAGGCGTCGTCGGCGGGCTGCTCGCATGGCGCGACCGCAGGTCGACGGATTCGGCATGACGGCGATCCTCGAGACGGCGGTGCTTGAGACACGGGCGCTCTGCAAGTCGTTCGGCGCGCTGGCGGTCACGCAGAACGTCGACCTCGTGCTCGAAGCCGGCGCGCGCCATGCGCTGATCGGGCCGAACGGGGCCGGCAAGACGACGCTCGTCAACCAGTTGACCGGCGTGCTCGCGCCGAGCAGCGGCAGCGTGCTGATCGACGGCGACGACGTGACGCGGCTGCCGGTCGAAGCGCGCGTGCGTCGCGGCCTGTCGCGCACGTTCCAGATCAACACGCTGTTCCCGCACCTGACGCCGCTCGAGGCGGTCGCCGCGGCGATCTTCGAGCGCGAGCGACAGGCGTCCGGCTTCGTCGCGCGCTGGCTGCGTGGCGTCTCGCGGGCGCGCGAGCGGCTCGACGAGTCGTACGCGCTGCTGACGTCGCTCGGTCTCGCGGCGGACATCGGCACCGCGACGCACGCGCTCGCCTACGGCCGGCACCGCACCCTCGAGATCGC
>CAXTDA010000067.1:0-1347 GCA_964242935.1 uncultured Burkholderiaceae bacterium
CGGGCGACAGGCCGATCGTCGCACCGGGCGCAAGATCGATGTCGGCGGCCGCGCGGGCGCAGACGATCGCGCCATCGTCGATCGCGGCGTGGACGAAGGTGTCGCTGCCGAGATGCTCGACCGACACGATTTCGCCCGCCCACGCGCCGGCGGCGGCGATCCGCAGGTCCTCGGCGCGCACGCCGACCGCCGCGGCATTGTGCCCCGCCGCGATCCGCCCCTCGACGATGTTCATCTTGGGCGAGCCGACGAAGGTCGCGACGAAGCGGTCGGCGGGGCGGCGATAGAGGTCGAGCGGGGTGCCGACCTGCTTCACCTGCCCGTCGAGCAGGACGACGATGCGGTCGGCCATCGTCATCGCCTCGACCTGGTCGTGCGTGACATAGACCGCGGTCGCGCCGAGCGACTGCTGGAGGCGGCGGATCTCGAGGCGCATGCTGGCGCGCATCGCCGCGTCGAGGTTCGACAGCGGCTCGTCGAACAGGAACGCCACCGGCTCGCGCACCAGCGCGCGGCCGATGCCGACTCGCTGGCGCTGCCCGCCCGACAGCGCCGAGGGCTTGCGCGCCAGATAGGGCGTGAGCCCCAGCATCTGCGCGACCTCGCCCACGCGCCGGTCGATATCGGCCTTGGCCATGCCCGCCATCTTGAGCGGGAAGCCGATGTTCGCCGCCACGCTCAGATGCGGGTAGAGCGCGTAGGACTGGAACACCATCGCCAGGCCGCGCTGCGCCGGCGCCATGTGGGTGACGTCGCGGCCATCGATCAGGATGCGGCCGCCGCTCACGTCCTCCAGCCCGGCGATAAGGCGCAGCAGCGTCGACTTGCCGCAGCCCGAGGGGCCGAGGAACACGACCAGCTCGCCCTGCGGGATCGTCAAATCGACCGACCGGATCACCTGATGGCCGCCGAACGCCTTTTCGACCCCGGCCAGTTCGATGCTGCTCACTTGACCGCTCCGAAGGTAAGCCCGCGCACGAGCTGGCGCTGGCAGAACCAGCCGATGACGAGGACCGGCGCGATCGCCAGCATCGAGGCGGCCGACAGCCGCGCCCAGAACAGCCCCTGCGGCGACGAGAAGGAAGCGATGAACGCGGTCAGTGGCGCGGCGTCGATGCTGGTGATGTTGAGCGTCCAGAAGCTCTCGTTCCAGGCGAGCAGGAAATTGAGCAGGAAGGTCGAAGCGATGCCGGGCAGCGCCATCGGGATCAGCACCTGGGTCAGTTCGCGCCACAGGCCCGCGCCGTCCATCCGTGCCGCCTCCAGCACCTCGCGCGGCAGCTCGCGGAAATAGGTGAACAGCATCCACACGATGATCGGCAGCGAGCCGGTGCACAGCATGATCGT
>CAXTDA010000067.1:1447-12997 GCA_964242935.1 uncultured Burkholderiaceae bacterium
AGGTGAACAGCATCCACACGATGATCGGCAGCGAGCCGGTGCACAGCATGATCGTGACGGCGGTGCGGGTATCGAGCAGGTGGGTGTCGCGGAAGATGAAATAGACCGGCACCAGCACGCCGGCCGGGGGCAGCATCTTGGTGCCGAGCATCCACAGCAGCACACCGCGCGTCCGCCGGGTCGGCATGAACGCCATCGCCCAGGCGCACGGCACGCCGATCACGATGCCGATCAGGGTGGAGCCGCCGGCGGTCAGCAGCGAGTTGAGCGCGGCGTGATAGTAGCTGCCGTCGGCCAGCACCGCGCCGTAATTCTCCAGCGTCGGCGCGAAGCCGAGCAAGCGCGGCGGCGAGCGGAATGCCTCGACTTCGCTCTTGAAGCTGGTCAGCAGCATCCACAGGATCGGGAAGGCGACGAGCAGCCCCGCCGCCCAGGCGATCAGCGTGACGGCCCATCCGCCGCTTTTGGTCCCGGCGCGCGCCATCTAGTCCGCGATCGACCGGCCGACGACGCGCGCCAGCATGAGCGCCACCAGATTGGCGAGGATCACCGCGACCACGCCGCCCGCCGACGCCGCGCCGATGTCGAAGCGCAGCAGCGCCTGCGCGAAGATCAGGAACGACAGGTTGGTGGTCGCATCGCCCGGCCCGCCGCCGGTGGTGACGTAGATCTCCGCGAAGACGCCGAGCAGGAAGATCGTCTCGACCAGCACCACCACCGCGATCGGCCGGGCGAGGTGCGGCAGGATCAGATAGCGGAAGCGCGCGCTCGCGCTCGCGCCGTCCAGCTCGGCGGCTTCCATCTGCTCGGCGTCGAGCGACTGGAGCGAGGTCAGGAAGATCAATGTCGCGAACGGCAGCCACGCCCAGGCGACCATGATGACGATCGAGACGAGCGGCAGCGTGCCGAGCCAGTCGACCGGCTCCAGCCCCGCCATCCGCAGCAGTGCTGCGAACAGCCCCGAGACCGGGTTCATCAGCAGGTTCTTCCACAGCAAGGCGCTCACCGCCGGCATCACGAAGAAGGGCGAGATGATGAGCATCCTGAGCGCCGAGATGCCGCGCACCTTGCCGTCGAGCAGCAGCGCCAGCGCGATGCCGAGCACCAACGTCGCGCCCAGCACCCCGGCGATCAGCAGCAAGGTCCGCACGATCGCACCGAGGAACATCGGGTTGGCGACGAAGGCAGCGTAATTGTGCAGCCCGACGAAGCCGCCGCCCGGCTCCAGCAGGCGGAAGTCGAGCAGCGAGTAATAGAGCGTGCATGCCAGCGGCACGATCGAGGTGACGAGCAGCCAGCCGATCGCCGGCGCGCTCATCCAGCGCGCGGTGCGCGCCGCCTGTGCTCCCGGGTCGCGCTCGCTCATCGCGCCCGGTCCGCCATGATCCGCGCCGCCGCATCCTGTGCGACCGCCGCGGCCCGCGCGGGCGTGGTCGCGCCGTTCAGCGCCGCCGAAAAGGCCTGGCCCGCCTCGGTGCCGATCGCCTGATATTCGGGAATCGAGGCGTATTGCACGCCTCGATAGGGCACCGGCAGCACGCTTGGCCGCACCGCGTCGGCGGTCAGGATCGAGCGGCGGACGATCGCCGAATAAGGCTGCGCCGCGACCACCGGGTTGGCGTAGAAGCTCAGCCGCGTGCCCGGCGGCACGTTTTGCCAGCCGCGCTTGCGCGCGAGTAGCTGCTGGTAAGCAGGCCCGGTCGCCCAGTCGATGAAGGTCTCCGCTGCGGCTGCGTGGCGCGCGCCGGCCGGGATCGCCATCGCCCAGATGTAGAGCCAGTTGGAACGCTTGGGCAGGCCGGTGCCCGGCGCCAGCGCGAAGCCGGTCTTGTCGGCGACCTGCGAGGTATGCGGATCGAGCAAGGAGGCGGCGGCGACGGTCGAATCGAACCACATCGCGCACTTGCCGGCTGAGAACAGCGTCAGCATCTCGTTGAAGCCGTTGCCCGATCCCCCCGGCGGCCCGACGCTGCGCAGCGCGCCGACATAATCGCTGACGGTGCGCACCCACGGCGCGGAGGCGAGCTGCGGGCGCCACGCCATGTCGAACAGCCGCGCGCCATAGGCGTTCGACATCGCGGTCAGCACCGCCATGTTCTCGCCCCAGCCCGCCTTGCCGCGCAGGCACAGGCCATAGGTGCCGCGCGCCGGATCGTTCAGTTTCCTGGCGGCGTCGAACACGAACGCCCAAGTCGGCTCAGCCGGCATCGTCAGTCCCGCGCGGGCGAACAGGTCGCGGCGGTAATAGGTCATGCTGCTCTCGCCATAGAACGGCCCGGCATAGAGCGTGTCGCCCCGCGACAGCGCCGCGCGGATCGGCGGCAGCAGGTCGTCGACGGCATAGCCGGCGGCCGGGTGCAACGGCTTGAGCATCCCGCGCTGCGACCAGATCGGCACCTCGTACGAACTCGTCGTGATGACATCGAAGATGCCCGATCGGGTCGCCACGTCCATCGTCTGGCGCTGGCGCAGGATATTCTCCTCCAGCACCACCCACCGAAGTTTGATGCCCGGATGCGCCGCCTCGAACGCCGGCGACATCGCCTTCAGCGTCAGCATGTCGGTGTTGTTGACCGTGGCGATCGTCACCAGCGTCGGTTTATCGTCATTCGGCGCGCAGCCGCCGAGCAGCAAAGCGCAGGGCATCCCCAAACCGATAGCGGCTTGCCTCCAAAGAAGCCGTATCGGTGCTTGTCGAGCAGGCGATGTGCCGAGGCCTCCGTCCAGAATATCGCTGGCGCCAGTCAATTCGCGAGTAGCGCGCCGGCCGAACGGCCGCATGTGACTCCAACCCGGCCATTTCCGAGGCGGTCCCACCGAACCCACGTTCACGGGTCGAGCGGGTCCATCGGATCGATCAGGGCGGACCTTGGGGACAGACGGAACGTCAGGTCGGTAGGCGAAATCCTGAGACCGACCTTGCCCGGCACATAGCCGAGATCACGCATGCTTCGAGCCACGAAGTCCGGGCTTTCAATATATTGGCTCTGCGCCGGATTTGTCACGATCAACACCTCACGGTCGAGCGGCGCCCGCAGCGCCATCAACCGGCGCGTCACGTTGCGGAGGTTCGTCGTCGTATGCCGAGCATAGGGCTCGACGACGATGCAGTCCGCCGGGACGCCGTACCGATCGATCAGCGCTCGCTGCATCTCGATCGCCTCGGTGGCCGTCGATCCTCTTGGATGGACCGAAGCACCCGTGACGATGATGAAGGGCGCAAGTCCATCGGAGAAACGCTGCGCCGCCAACCGCACATTCAGCTTCCCCCTGGCGCTCAAAGGGGTCACCAAATCGTCGGGTCCGATGCCGGGGACGATGATCGCGCTGTAGCGATACCGAGTCCAGTCCGTTTTTCCCGCGCGCACGAGCGCGGCCGCGTTCAGTTTGGCATCGAGCGGCTCGAACGCGACAGCGTCATCGCGATCGTTGGCATCGAGCAAAGACAACGCCAAGCCCACGCTCGGATCGAATGCACCCGATGGATCGTCGCGATACACCGCGGCAAGTGCTACGGCCTCCGCCACCCTAGCTGCGAATTGGGGTGATCCTTCGACATCGGCCGGACCGTCTATAGCGGGATATCGCGATGGCAGACCTGCTCCATAGATGGATAGCAGGCTGTTGATTCCGTCTATCTCGCGTTCGATCCTGTTGGACGGGGAGGGCGTATCGAGCGACGGATCTCTTCCCAACGAAGCCGTATCCTGCGCAAGCTCGACGCGCTCGGCGTCGCGCCACACAGCCGCCTTGATCTGGCAGATCACTGCCTCCCCGCAAGCGTTCATCCGCGCGCGGCGTTCTCTCAGCATGGTCCGGGCTTGCTGGGGAAGCTTGCCCTTATCGATCGCCACTAGATTGGGAAATAGCCGCGCCGCCAAATCTGCCATTTTGCGATCGGCAACCGGAGCAGCTTGCCCCGGTTGCGCGGTCATCAATACTGCGACGATCGCAAGAGCATGCATGATATCGGTTACCAAGACTTGGTCAGCACGAAACGGAATTCCCGACCGAATACGGGGCGGCCGTAAGTCGCTTCGCGTGTACCCTGGCCGCTGAGCTGATCGGTTCGGGTATTGCCTTCGGTCAGGCCACGGGCGTTGGTGAGGTTGTCGCCAACGATCTGCAGACGCCAGTCGTTATACGTCGCAGCTATACCGGCGCTGTAGGAATGATAGGCCGGCAATGCCGTGACGTTGAGAAAGTCGACGTACCGTTTGCCGGTATATTCGAACCGCCCGAAGATTTCGATCTGACCGCCGCCGGCGTCGAAGTTGAAGCTCGGCCGGATGTTCCCGAAGATTTTCGGTTCGCGAAGAACCTGTTTACCCTCGACCGCCGACGCGCTGAGGCCGGTAGTCGTACTCGTCAGGTCGGAATAATAGGGATCCTGATACGTCACCGAGCCCGCGAGCGTGAACCAGTCGGCCGGGCGCAATGCGCCGTCCGCCTCGACACCTTTGACGATGACCTTGCTGATGAAAGGCGTGGTGGTGCCGGTTGCGCCGGTCACCGGATCGAACGGCACGAAGGACGAATTGAGCGGGTTGAACTTCGTGTAGAAGCCCGTGAGGTAGAGGTAGGATCGCCCGATCGATGCCTTCAGCCCAACCTCATACTGATCGGCTTTGGTGGTGACCAGCACGGGGTTGATGCCATAGGCGTTGGTGGACAGCGGCGGCGCCTCCAGGTGCGAGGCTCGCACGTATCCGCCGAAATGGCTGCTGGCATCGTAATTCACGCCGACCGTCCAATTGGTGGTCTTGGGCGTCAGCGTGCGGCGCTGCTGGCCGCCGTTGAAGCCCAGCACGGCATCGTCGGCCGTGGTCGTCGGGTCGCCGAGATTATAGGCTTGCGATGTCAGGCCATAGCCCACGATATGATAGCGCTCGTAGCGGATGCCGGCGTCGATCCGCAGTTTCTCGGCCAACTGCCAGGTGTCGTTGGCATAGATGGAGTACACGGTGGAATCGGCATCCCCCTTGTTCAGTGTCGAGGTGTAGCCGAGCGTGCCCTTGTCGGTGACGAAGCCGACGATCTGGTTCGCGGCGTTGTAGGCGACCAGATCGAGCGTCGCGGGCTTGCCCTTCACCTGTACGAGATAATTCTGATAGGCGGCGAAATTCGTTTGCCCGAATGAACTGCCGTAGATCCCGACCTTCACGTCATGGGTGCCGAGTCCGGTGTCGAACTTGTGCGTGACGGACAGATCGCCTTGGCCCGAGTAGAAGTTGGAGACGACCGCGCGATATTGCGCCTGCATGACCAGACCCGAATCCACGTTGGGATCATAGACCTGCGCGCCGTTCGTACCGGCGATCGCGTAGCCAAGTCGGGTGGCGGTCGGGAAGGCGGTTCTGGTCCTGACCGCATTGGCGCCGGCACCGACGAAATAGCTGTTGGCGAATGCCGTGCCGGTCAGCGGGTTGGACGTCGAATAGAGCGCATCGAACGTCAAGCGGCCCTTGGTATAGCCGCCCTTGGCCGAGACCAGCCAGCCGCCGAAGTCGCCTTCATATTGCAGGCCGACATTGCCCATGTTCATGTGGCGGCCGTTGGCCAGATCTTGGTCGATGCTCCTCGTCACCCCCGCCGAGTCACGGTATTTGAGCGTGATGTTGCGGAAAGCCGGCGAGTTGATCGTACCCGTGAAGTAATCGAGATACGGGTTGAGCGACCTCGACGGGTCATTCGGATCGGCGACCGGAATCGGCAGATAGAAGACGTTGCGGTCGTTCAGATAGTTGCCGGTGAGCTTGATCGAGCCGTTGTCGAAATCGTGCTTGATGTTGGCCCGGATCTGGCCGCCGCGATCGTTGGGGAAGCCGTTGTCGCGATAGCCCGCGTTGCGGCGCAGAAAGCCGCCGATCGCGTAGTAGGTATTCTTGCCGAGCGGGCCGGATTGCATGAGGTCGAGCCGGTAGAGATCGGTCGTGCCGACGGTGATCTGCGCCTTGCCGCGAGTCACATCGGTGCCGGTGACGGTGACGTTGTTGATGATCGCAGCCGCCTCGCTGGCGACGACCGGCGCCGGACCGCCGCGTACGACTTCGACGCGCTCGGTCATGAGATCGAGGCGGTTGAGGCTGTCCCCGCGAAAGAAGTTGGCGTTGACGTCATGAAACAGCGGCAGTCCATCCTGCTGGAATACGGCGAAGCCGTCGTCGGTCGGAATACCACGGATACGCGTGATATTCTGCACTTCGCCACCGGTCTGCTCGACCTGAATTCCGGGTAGCTTGCCCAAAAGATCGGCCATGTTGATCGGCGCGAGCTTGGCTACGTCGTTCTGTGAAAGCGCGTTTACAGCGTAGGACACGTCGAAACGACGCTGCGTGCGGGCCGAACCGGTCACGATGATGTCCTGCGCCTCAACCGCCTGCGTTTCGCCAACGGCGGGGACAGGAGACTCGGTCGGTGCCGGGGTCCCGGCTGGCGGCGGGCCGGCTTGCGCAAACGCTGTCGTCGCGCAGCTCGCGACGGATGCCAGCAAGGCAACGCGGAAAACTTTCAAGGCGAATGTCATTTCAGAACCCCTTCCCAAACCGGCATGCAGACCATGCTCATTGAATAGTATGCGCGACGTATGACATACGCATGACTATCGTCAAGGGGGTACGCGCTCGAACTCCGCCCGATCGACCGTGCTGCGAAAGATCGTCTGCCTCAGCTCGTAAGTATGCACCAAGAGGCTAGCGGCAAAACGAGCGCGGTTGCGAACGCCGTAACGATGGCTATTGCTATGTCAGAGGCATAGAAGCGCAAGGCATGGGGAGCGCGGTATTGGACAGCAAGATTGCCGGCATGTCCGAGCTGGAAACTGAAATCCGCGCAGCGCCTCCCTTGCTACGACCGATCGGCAACGGCGCTCGTTCCCTGCTCGATTACCTCTTGAAAAGCGGGGGCGAGAGCCAGGCAGCGCTTACGGCGCATTCCGAACTTTCGCAGCCGCAGGTCGCGCGCCTGATCAAGACTTTTCACACAGATGGGCTGGTTAAGCTCACGGAACGGACCGCGCGAGGACGCGGCAATCCGAGCGTCCACGTGGTGCTGAATGCCGATTTTGCTTACGGTCTCGGGGTAGGCATGGTCGGAGATGCCGTATCGGTCGCACTCCTCGATTTCTCGGGAAGATTGCGCGCGACAGCTGCACGCTCGATGCGGTCGATGGCCCCCGCGAAGGTCGTCGAGGCGCTAGCCGTCTTGCGCGAAGAAGTTATCGAAAAGGCCAGGATCCCCAATTCTCGTATAGTAGGCGCCGGCGTTGGTTTCTCGGGTTTCTTCGTTGGCACGCCGGCGCGCTTCAACCCTCCCGACAAGCTGGCGGATTGGGTGGACGTCGATGTCGCACGGACGTTGGCGGAGCCGCTCGGCCTTGACGTTACCTGCGACAACGATGGGACCGCAGCCGCGATTGCCGAGAGCCTGCTGGGCATCGGGAGGCGCTGCAGCAACTTTGCCTATCTGCACCTTGCAAACGGTGTCGGAGGTGGACTGATCGCCGACGGCAAGCCCGTTCGCGGCCATCTCGGCAACGCTGGCGAGTTTGGCGGCGTGATGTTGTTGCTCGACGACGCGATCCCCAATCTCGATTCGCTCCGCGACATCATCGCCGAGCACGGGAAGCAATATGCGACCGTCGAGGACATGATCCATGAGATCGACGACACGACGCCCGGTGTGAGCGCCTGGTTGAAAATGGCACGACCGCCGATCGCCAAGCTTTCGTCGCTGCTCGGTCTCGCCGTTGCCTGCGAAAAGGTCGTTATCGGCGGCCGCCTGCCGCACGACATCGCGGTCGCGCTGTCGCGGACCATCATGCTGCCTCAGACGCCGGTTCGAAACGGGATGCCATTCCCGCTCCCTCGCATCGTGGCGTCCGAATTGGAGGGCGACCCTGTTGCGGTGGGTGCGGCGATAATGCCACTCCAGCAACGGTTCTTCTTGTAGCCCGATCGTCTCAGACCGGACCACATTTACAAGGAACAAGTGATGAGGTCAAAACTCTTCCTCGCGCTGATCGTGTCGATGGTGGGATGCCCCGCGCTCGCAGCCGATGAGATGCCACGATATCTTAGTGGTCCCGGCGTCGACCTCGTTCAATTTCTGCCTAATCCGCCTGCGAAGGGTTCGCTGCTCGAGAAGCGCGATCTGGATGTGTTCGAACACCATCGACCAGCCGTCGGCAGCGCCCGCTGGCGCAGCGCGACGGCGGACGTCGACGAGACGGTTGCCGCGATCTTGCGAGATTTTTCGTCGGCGGCCGGGACGACGCTGACGCCTGAAACGCACCCAATTCTGACGCGGCTGCTCGTCACCATGCGACGTGACGTCATTGCGGCGATCGATGCCGCGAAGATGCATTACGCCAGACCCAGACCGTTCCAGCTGGTGGCGGGACCGGTTTGTCAGTCGAAAGCCGAACTTGCCAAAAGTTTCGACTACCCCTCCGGTCATACGATGTATGGGACGTCGGTAGCACTCGTCCTCGCGGAAATACGGCCGGATCAGGCCAATGCCATTCTCGCTCGCGGCCATGAGTTCGGCGATAGCCGTTTCATTTGTGGGGCGCATAGCGTCAGTGCTGTCGACGCCGGCCGTCAGGCTGCTGCGGCGATCGTGGCCGTGCTTCACGGTTCAGAAGATTTCCGAGCGGACCTCGAGAGTGCGCGCAAAGAGATGTCCGCCGGACGGGGTTCTTAGCGCCAAGCCGCGTTGCCGGCATCACGTTCTCTATCGAGAGCCGTAAGTGCAAGGCAGGCGACCGCCCCCACGGTGACGCCTACCGCCATGGCAACCGACAGCACAATGCCGTCGTGCGCGCGATAATCCACGCTGTCCAGGAACGCGCCCAAGGCCAGACCGCCGATCGCGAGACCGAGCTTGAAACTGGCGGTGAGCAGGCCGAAGCTCCAACCTTCCCGACCGGGGGCAACGGCGATCGCGTCGCCGAACGCTGCCCAGATACCGAGGGCCAATCCGCCGCTTCCCCCGCCCACCAGGAGCGCACCGCCAGTAGCGATTGCGGCATGGGACGGTGCTGCAATCCAGAATATCAAGCCACCCAGGGCGGTCGCAATCGAAGAGAGGCTTACAATATGTCGCCGGGATCGTTCTCGAGAAAGTGCGGACCAGATGGGTTGTGACGCCAGGCTTCCGATCGGCACGGCGCAGCCGATGATGCCACCCCAGAACGCCGAATTCAGTCCGTAGGCTGTCAGGTAAGGCTGCAGTTTGCCAAAGAGCGGGATGGAGATCGACATGACAAACGCAAGTATCAGTGGAAGTCGGCATCCCGCCGGGACGGATCGTGTCCAACGTACTACGGCAGGCTCGATCTCGACCGGACCCATCGAACGACCGACCGTACCACAAAGTAATCCGGCAGAAGCCACGGCACCTAGCGACAGCGCGAAGCCTAGTTCCACGAGTGGAAGCCGAGCGCCGCCTGCCGCGGCGTGAGCCAATGTAAGCGGGGCGATCGCTGCGGCGATTGCCAGCGCCGCCAGCCCGCTGAAGACCAGGCGCGTCGATGTAACGCGCGTACGAGCCGCGGCATCGGTGGTGGCCAGGCTGATCAACGCATTCTGGGGCAGATCGTAAAGTGCATATGAAAACCGGAAAAGCATTCCCGCGACGATCGCATAGGGAAACCGATAGGCGATCGGTATCCACGCTCCCATGAACAGTACGATCAGCGAAACCGCGCTGAGTATCGACCCGATACCTTGAAGTTGTATCGCCCGCTTCGCGCTCGAAAGCGTTCGAGCGAGACTGTGACCGACGATCGGATCCAACGTGGCGCTGAACGCCAAACCGATGGCCAGGACGGCCCCCATGTTGAGGCCGTTCAATCCCGTCACTTCCGTCAAGAAATAGGCGAACAAGAGCTCGCTGGCATACCAGAACAAGCTTTTGCCAAAATGCGCCACACCATAGATAATCGTAGAACGCCAGCCATCCGGGCGTCCGAGCGTTGAGAGCACGTCGTCATCTTCAGTGATCATCAGATGGTACGTCATTCAACGTAGCACTCCAGGCCGCCTCCCGCTTTCGGCACAGGAATATCTCATACCCGCATGACACCCGTGCGTTTGATCCGCTGCCCCGCCGATCATGCGGTAAGACGATCACCATCCCATGATCAGCGACAAGAGCAATTGTCCGACGACCGCGCAGTTCCAAGTGACCGCCCTTGCCATGATATGTGCTACGCATACAAATAGCCATAGCGGCCATAGTACGCTGCTGGACAGATAGGAGGATGGGGTTGTTTGCAGCCATCGAGGCCGGAGGCACCAAGATCAACGTCGCCGTCGGAGCCGGCCCAACCGATATCCTTGCGTCGGCCCGCCTCCCGACGAAGGCCCCTGCGGCCACCATTGCGTCGATCTTCGACTTCTTCGATCCTCATCGATCCAACATACGATCGTTTGGCGTCGCCTCGTTCGGTCCCGTCCGGATCGATACAGCCGCCGACGACTGGGGATACCTTCTGACTACCCCAAAGGACGGCTGGTCCGGCGCAAGTTTCGTACACCCGCTTATCGAGCGATACCGACTACCCGTGGCACTCGATACCGACGTCACCGCCGCCGCCATGGCCGAGCATCGTCTGGGCGCGCTGCGCGGTGTAAGCTCCGGCGCCTATATTACCGTGGGAACCGGTGTCGGTGCCGGCTTTATCAGCGAGGGCGCCGCGATCCACGGACTCATGCATCCAGAGTTCGGCCATGTCCGCGTCCTCCGGACGCTTCCGGAAGAAGATAATTTCACAGGTATATGCCCCTACCACGGCGATTGCCTGGAGGGGTTGGCCGCCGGTCCGGCAATCGAGCAAAGATGGGGGTGTTCGCTGAGCGAACTGCCCCTCGATCATCCCGGTCACGCTCTGATCGCTGACTATCTTGGTCAGGCATGCGCGACCTTGGCGCTAACCTTGTCGAGCGGAAAGATCGTAATTGGCGGTGGCGTATCGCAGATGACTGGCCTGCACGATTGCATCGCCGCACGCATGCGCGCTTGGCTCGCAGGCTATCTTTCCAATGACGCCGTGCTGGCGGATGATTTCGTGGTTGCGCCCGCCTTAGGCGATCGGGCCGGGATCACCGGCGCATTCCTGCTCGCTCAAAAAGCCGTTCAGTCTTTGCCGATTTCGGCAGATGGTGGCTATGCGCTCAAGCGCGGCGAAGATTGGCGAACGTAGAGGAAGATCGCGACGGCCGCGGCGTCCGAACGCATGGCCACCGGAAACACCGGCGCCATCGTCGGCGCGGCCGCCTTCAGGGTGACCCGGTGCATGCCCGAACGGCGCACAGCACGACCATCAGCGCCGCTGTCTCAGCATCGACATCCCTGCGATGGCCGATCAACGTCGTTATCGCGCGAATTTACCTGCCGGTGGCCGGGTGTGGCAATATGCTGCCCACGCCCCCATGAGATCGCGTCGCTTCACCAGTGCTGACCCGCGACGATAGGCACGCTCCGCCTTGTTCTCGATCGTATGCGCGAGCGCCATTTCGATCGTCTCGCGTTCGAAGGCGGTCTCCT
>CAXTDA010000068.1:0-12977 GCA_964242935.1 uncultured Burkholderiaceae bacterium
CTCCAGGACGGGGAGGGGGACCGCCGGCGCAGCCGGTGGTGGAGGGGGGCCCGATCCGGGTGCAACACCTGTGCCGCGCCCCCCTCCGGCCCGCGCCCCCGCGCGCGCCCCCGCCCCGGGCCGGGGAGGGACGGGACGCGCCCGCCCCGGCGGGGCGCGCCGCCCCTATCGCGCCCCCCCCCCCCCCGGCGCCCCCCCGGGGGGCGGGAACGACGAGCGGGGCTCACGACGGACGCCGGGGGCGGCGACTCCGGCTTTCGTCGAAGCGCGTTGAACGGGCTCGGCTCCCACCTGGGCCGGCAGCGGAAAGCGCGTGATGTAGTCCTTCGCCACGGCACGGTTGCCGACGATTTGAATGGAGCCGTCGGCTTCCGCCTCGGCCAACGGGCGGCCCCCGTAGATCACCGCGGCGATCGCCTGCTGATGGGCCTCGAACGTCACGTCGGCGTCGCTCGGGTCGGCGCGTCGGATGGCGATCCTGCGTCGGGTCAGCGTCGCCATGAAGGTCTCGGCGCCGAGCCGGAAGCCGACGGTCGCGGCCATCCCGCCGGCGTACATCGTCCGGGCGGACAGCATCAGCGACGCGGCCGACAGCGGCAAGGCCGGATCGTGCGACGGCGAGCGCACCGCCCAGCGTCCCAGTTCCTGGATCGCCTTCTCGCTCTCGTACCCCCACGCCGTCAGTTCGTAGAGCTGCACGCCGGCCGGTGGCGGCAGCTTCCGTCGAAGCAGGATGCCGGCTTGTTCCAGTCCGGCGAGCCGTTGCGTCAGGACGTTGGCGCTGATGCCAGGGAGGCTCGCGCGCAGCTCGCCGAAGCGGCGCGGCCCGAACATCAGCTCGCGCACGATCAGGAGCGACCAGCGCTCGCCGACCAGCTCCATCGCCAGCGCGGTGCCGCAGGCATCGTCGTACCAGCGCTTCGCCGCCGGCTGCCTGGTTATTTTTCTTGACTTCATGGTTGCTTTTTATAACCGAGTCGGTGAAGATTCGCAACCAGCCGGTTCGCCGAGCCGGCCCAACCAGGAAAGGTGTCGCCATGGCCAGGACGATCTTCGTGAACCTACCCGTCGCCCATGTCGCGCGGGCAACCGCCTTCTACGAAGCGATCGGGATGACGAAGAACGCGCAGTTCTCGAACGAGCAGGCGTCCGCGATGGAATGGTCCGACACGATCAGCTTCATGCTGCTCGACCACGCGTTCTACCAGACCTTCACCGGCAAGCAGATCGCCGATGCGCAAAAGACCAGCGAAGTGCTGCTTTGCCTCTCGCGCGACAGCCGCGCCGAGGTGGATGCGATCGTCGAGGCCGCGCTCTCGGCCGGCGGGGTGGAGCCGCGCGCGCCGCAGGACATGGGCTTCATGTACGCCCGTGCGTTCGAGGACCTGGACGGTCACACGTTCGAGCCGATGTGGATGGACGTCGCTGCGATGTCGGCCGCCACCGAACACCGCGAGGAAGTCGCCGCCTGAGGCTTCATCGACACGAGGGGAGACGCATGACCTACATCCAGGGTTTCGTGATCCCGGTGAAGCCGGGGCAGAAGGCGGCGTATCGCGCCATGGCCGTCCGGGCGGCACCGGTCTTCGCCGAATGCGGCGCGACGCGCACGGTGGAATGCTGGGGCGAGGACGTGGCCCGCGGCAAGCGCACCGACTTCCGGCGGGCCGTGAAGGCGGAGGAGGGCGAAGACATCGTGTTCTCGTGGATCTTCTGGCCCGACAAGCCGACGTGCGACGCCGCGTCGGAGGAAATGATGAACGACGAGCGCATGAAGCCGGACGGCGAGATGCCGTTCGACCTGCAGCGCATCATCTACGGTGGCTACGAAGTCGCGAGCGACAGCGGTGACGCCGGCCCGTTCGGCTATGTCGACGGCATGGTCGCCTCGGTCCCCGCCGACCGGTATCGGGTGTTCGTCGACCACGCCGCGTTCATGGCGGACCGGCTGAAGGACAAGGGCGCGTTGCGCGTCGTCAACGGATGGGGCGCCGACGTGCCCGACGGCAAGACCACCGATTTCAGGCGCGCGGTCGAGGCGGCGGACGGCGAAGTGGTGACCTTCGGCTGGATCGAGTGGCCGGACAAGGCGACCCACGATGCCGGCTGGGGCGCGCTGATGGCCGATGGCACGATGGAGCGGAATCCGCCCGCCTGGGACGGCCCGCGCGCCATCTTCGCCGGGTTCGTGCCGATCGTCGACACCGCTCAACCGACGTTGCGCGACCAGTGAGGAAGGCGGCCCGGACGCCGGACCGTTCGGCGTTCACCGGTCCTCCTCGGCCGCGGGCGCGGCAAGCGCCGAATCCGGGAATGACGGACGATGGCCGTTTCTTCACTCGTCTTCCGGAGAGCGACATGTCGCAGATCGATCTCGATCCGATCGTCGAATCGTTGCGGGCGGTGCGCGCCCAGTGGCGCGACGACCACCATCGGCCGCGCGAGCCCGTGTCCCGCGAATTCCCGTCGCGCGATGCGCTGGATCGACTGGCCAATCAGCTGAAGGGGGCGCTCTTCCCGCTCCGCCTCGGTCCGCCGGACCTGCGTCACGACGAGGAGGACGCCTTCGTCGCCGGCAGTCTTCGCGCGGCGCTGGACGCGTTGCACGAACAGGCGCTGCTCGAACTGCGGCAGGGCGGACGACGCCCCGACGAGGCCGAGTCGCTCGCCCGGGCCGCCATTTCCGCATTCGCCGCGTCGCTTCCGGAGACCCGCCGGCTTCTGGACGCGGACGTGACGGCGGCCTACCACGGCGACCCGGCCGCTCATAGCGTGGACGAGGTCCTCCTCTGCTACCCCGGCGTGCACGCGATGATCCACCATCGGCTCGCGCACACGCTGTACCGCCTCGAGCTGCCGCTGATCGCCCGGATCATCGCGGAGCTCGCGCATGCGCAGACCGGCATCGACATCCATCCGGGCGCGACGATCGGGTCCAGCTTCTTCATCGATCACGGGACCGGGGTCGTGATCGGCGAGACGGCGGTCATCGGCCGCCATGTGCGCCTCTACCAGGCGGTGACGCTCGGGGCGAAGCGCTTTCCCGCGCATGCCGACGGCAGCCTGAAGAAGGGGCTCGCGCGGCATCCGATCGTCGAGGATCACGTCGTGATCTACGCGGGCGCGACGATCCTCGGGCGGGTGACGATCGGCCGGGGCGCCGTCATCGGGGGCAATGTCTGGGTGACCGACGATGTGCCTCCGGGCGCGAGCGTGACCCAGGCCGGCTCGGTGGAGGCCGCGAGGGAATCCGCCGTTTCGGCCTCCTGAGCGCGCGCCGGCAGCGGTCGGGACGATGATCAGCCGGCATACTGGACGCGATCCTGCCGCCCGGCAGCAGCCACGCAACCCCCTCGCCCGCGATCGATGCCGTCGTCGAACCGTCCCGCCGTCCTCGACCTGATCGGCCAGACGCCGCTCGTCGAAGTCACGCGCTTCGACACCGGTCCCTGTCGCCTCTTCCTGAAGCTCGAGTTGCAGAATCCCGGCGGCTCGATCAAAGACCGGATCGGGCTCGCGATGATCGAGGCGGCCGAGAAGGACGGTCGCCTGAAGCCGGGCGGTACCGTCGTCGAAGCGACGGCCGGCAACACCGGTCTCGGCCTCGCACTGGTCGCGCGCGCGAAGGGCTATCGGGTCGTGCTCGTCGTGCCGGACAAGATGTCGCAGGAGAAGATCCTGCACCTGAAGGCGATGGGGGCGATCGTCCATCTCACGCGCTCGGACGTCGGCAAGGGGCATCCCGAGTATTACCAAGACATGGCCGCCCGGCTCGCCGCAGACATCGACGGCGCCTTCTTCGCCGACCAGTTCAACAACCCGGCGAATCCGCTCGCGCACGAGACGAGCACCGGGCCGGAGATCTGGGCGCAGATGTCGCACGACGTCGACGCGATCGTCGTCGGCGTGGGCTCGGCCGGCACGATCAGCGGATTGACGCGCTTCTTCCGGAACGCCCAGCCCGACCTGCGCTTCGTGCTCGCCGACCCGGTCGGCTCGATCCTCGCCGAGTTCACCCGGACCGGCCGCGTGGGCGACGCCGGGTCGTGGGCGGTCGAAGGGATCGGCGAGGACTTCGTGCCGGCCATCGCGGACCTGTCGGCCGTCACCAAGGCTTACTCGGTCAGCGACGAGGACAGCTTCGCCGCGGCCCGCGAGCTGTTGAAGCGCGAGGGCATCCTCGGCGGCTCGTCGACCGGGACGCTGTTCAGCGCGGCGCTGCAATGGTGTCGCGAACAGACCCGGCCGAAGCGCGTCGTCAGCTTCGTCTGCGACACCGGCACGCGCTATCTGAGCAAGGTCTACAACGACCAGTGGATGCTCGACCAGGGCCTGCTGAAGCGCACCGTGTTCGGTGACCTGCGCGACCTGGTCGCCCGCCGGGCGAAGGACGGCAACCTGGTCAGCGTCGCGCCCGACGACACGCTGCTCGGCGCATTCCAGCGCATGAGACTTGCCGACGTCTCGCAGCTGCCGGTGATCGACGACGGCCGACTCGTCGGCGTGATCGACGAGTCGGACGTGCTGCTTCGGGTCGGTGCCGATGCGGGCCGTTTCCACGACCGCGTGACGTCCGCGATGAGCGCCTCGCCGGAGACCCTGGGGCCGGCGGCCGCTATCGACCGAGTGGTGGAAGTTCGCGACCGCGTACGCGGGGCGAGCGTCGCCGACGAGTCCGGCTTCCACGGACTGATCACCCGCTCCGACCTGCTCAACCACTTGCGGCGCACGATCACATGAGTTCCGACAAGCCCCCGCATCGCTTCGCGACCCGGACCATCCACGCGGGACAGTCGCCCGACCCCACCACCGGCGCGATCATGCCGCCGATCTACGCGACGTCGACCTACGTGCAGAGCAGTCCCGGCGTGCACAAGGGCTTCGACTACGGACGCAGCCACAACCCGACGCGCTTCGCGTGGGAGCGCAACGTCGCGGACCTCGAAGGCGGCGCGCAGGCCTTCGCGTTCGCGTCGGGGCTGGCCGCGATCGCGACGGTGCTCGAGCTGGTCCCGTCCGGCTCGCACGTGATCAGCGGCGACGACGTCTACGGCGGCACGTTCCGCCTGTTCGAGCGGGTGCGCCGCGACAGCGCCGGGCTGGAGACGACCTACGTCGATCTCACCGACCCCGAGCGCCTGGTGGCGGCGATCCGCCCGAACACGAAACTGGTGTGGGTCGAGACGCCGACCAACCCGTTGCTGCGCCTCGCCGACCTGCGCGCGCTCTCGACGATCGCGCACGAGCACGGCCTGCTGATCGCGTGCGACAACACGTTCGCGAGCCCCTTCAACCAGCGACCGCTCGAACTCGGCGTCGACGTCGTCGTGCACAGCGCGACCAAGTACCTGAACGGCCATTCCGACGTGATCGGCGGCATCGCGATCGTCGGCGGCGACGAGCGACTCGCCGCGGTTGGCGAGCGACTCGGGTTCCTGCAGAACGCGATCGGTGCCATCGCCGGCCCGTTCGACAGCTTCCTCGCGCTCCGCGGCCTGAAGACGCTGGCCTTGCGGATGGAGCGTCACAACGCGAACGCGGGCGACCTTGCGGCCTGGCTGGAGAAGGAGCCGAAGGTCGCCCGCGTGCACTACCCGGGTCTGCCGTCGCATTCGCAGCACGACCTCGCCGCACGGCAGATGACCGGTGGCTTCGGCGGGATGATCTCGATCGAGCTCGCGACCGATCTCGCGGGCACCCGGCGCTTCGTCGAGGCGACGCGCCTGTTCGCGCTCGCCGAGAGCCTCGGCGGCGTCGAGAGCCTGATCGAGCATCCGGCGATCATGACCCACGCGACCATCCCGCTCGAGACCCGTGGCCGGCTCGGCATCGGCGACTCGCTGCTGCGGCTCTCGGTCGGCGTGGAGCACGTCGAGGACCTGCGCGCCGACCTCGCGGACGCGCTGGCCGCGATCTGAGGCGGGTCGGCGATGGATGGAGTCCGACCCTCCGCCTCGGCGATCGTCCCGTTCACCCATCACGAGATCGTCGGGCTGATCGCGCCGTTCGCGCGCCGGGGTCTTCGGGTCGACCTGGCGCGGACCGACCGGCTCGCGAGGCGACTCGTGTTCGCGACCGTCGAGCATGGTTCGGACGGCGGCCCGGAACGTCACGAGACCCTCGAACTCGACAACGCGACCACAGGTCGGTTTCGATTGACGCGGAAGCTGACCTTGGCGGGCGGACTCGAATGCACGCTATGGGCGGAGGGCGGCGATCCGGCCGCGCTGATCGCGGCGATCGAATCGATCCAGCATGCGCGTCAATTCCGCATCGGGCCTGGCCATGTCGTGGCCTTCGGTCACCGACTGGACGCCGCCGGTACGCTCCGACTCGCGCACGGCACTGCGCAGGCGGCGGGCGTCACGGCGTCGCTGACGATGCCGACCCACGGAAGTCGCCGGGCCGAGCTGGTGCTGACGACCGGGCCCGACGACGCGATCGAGCTGCCGGAGGATCTGCTCGCCGTCCTCGGCGCGGACTGGTCGGGGCTCGACCAGTGGAAGAAGCGCCGCTGGACCGGCACCGTCCGGCTGCGCGGCCGTGCGGTCAGCGCGGATGCGGACGCGGAACGCAAGCTGGAGCGCGCTGCGCTGCATGTCGCCGAAACGCTCGCGGAGCCGCCGGCCCGCTTCCATGAACGACGACGCGTCGCGCGCTGGATCTTCGCGTTCCGGCGCTCGATTCCGTTGCTCGTCTGCATCGCGCTGATCGGCGCGGCGCTGGGGTTCGCGAAGGCCGGCGTGTCGCAGGACTCGATCGTCCGGATGCTGGTCTTCAACGCGCCGCCGCTGCTGCTGGTCGCGTTCTTCAGCATGCGCGAGTTGCCGCGCATCGAGGTACCGCGGTGGCCCCGTCGCCCGACGGCGCTTGCATGGCGCAGCACGCGGGACGACGAGGTCACGGAAGCCCGATGACCGGCAACCCGATGAACGTGCCGGCGATCTCGATCGCGGCCGCGAAGACCGCGCTGATCGAGCAGTACGCGGATCCGGTCCTGCGTCGCCGGGCGTCGATGCTGTGGGGCACGCGCGGCGTCGGCAAGTCGTCGATCGTCCGCCAGGTGGCCGCGCACTACGGCATCCCGCTGGTCGACCTGCGGCTGACCACGATCGAGCCCGTCGACATCCGCGGCGCCATCTACGCCGACGACGCGCTCGGGAAGACGGTTTGGTTTCCGCCCGAGTTCCTGCCGTCGCCGGACCAGCCGGTCGGCATCCTCTTCCTCGACGAGCTGACCGCCGCCGACCAGCGGCTGCAGATCTCGGCGTACTCGCTGATCCTCGATCGACGCGTCGGCAACTACCGGTTGCCGGACGGCTGGCAGATCATCGCCGCCGGCAACGCCAGCTTTCACGGCGCCGTGTCGCACGACATGGGGACGGCGCTCGCGGACCGCATGTTCCACTTCAACGTGGAGACGGCGATCGACGCGTTCCTCGTCCATGCCGCATCGATGGACTTCGCGCCCGAGGTCATGGCCTACCTGCGCGTGCGGCCCGACAAGCTCGACGACACGCAGTCGCAGCTCGCCCAGGACTATCTCGTCGGCGCGAGCCCGCGCGGCTGGGAGGACGTCTCGAACATCCTGAAGTCGGACCTGTCCGAAGCCGGACGCCGGTTCTTCGTCCGGGGTCGCTGCGGCGCCGCTACCGCGGCGTAGTTCTTCGGGGGGCGGCGCGAGATCGAAGCCGGCGCGGACGTCGGGCGCCGGCGGGCGGCGCCGGCCGGCGCCGCGACCGTCGCGCTGCTGCCGACGACGCTCGACGGGCTGTACGGGATGATCTACGGGCTGCTCGCCGCGGCATCGGACGCGCGAACGGTGAGCCGGGCGATGGAGATCGTCGAGCAACTCCCGGAAACCCGCAGCCCGCAGCCGCTGCCGGTCCGCGAGTCGCAGACGCTGGCGATGGAGCTGCTGCTGCAGAAGGCGCTCGAGCGCGGCCTCGAGGTCGCCGTGCTCGACAGCCCCGCCTATCGCCGTTATGCCGATCGGCGGCGGGACGAGCGGTGACGGTGGCTGTTCCGTGCATCGTGCTGCGTCATCGGGGCACGCGGGCGGTCCAGCGCATGATCGAGTTCGCGCCGTCGACCGGCGGGCTGGCGTTGTGGGTGCGGCACGAGGACGTCGACGACGGCGCTGCGCCGATCACCACCGACGGGACGACGGTGCGCTACGGGCCCGGGTTCGAGCGATTCGACCTCGACCAGCAGACCGGGCTCGTCGCGCATCAGGTCCTGCACATCGCGCTGCGACACGCGCAGCGTCACGGCGACTTGCAGCGCCTGCTCGGCGACGTCGACCTGCGCTTGTTCAACATCTGCGCCGATGCGATCGTCAACAGCACGCTCGGCCATCTGACCTGGCTTCGCTTGCCGGCCGGGTCGGTCTTCCTCGAACAACTCGTCGCGCGGGCCCTGGGGCTCGTCGCGACCGCGGAGCAGACGCTGCTCGCGTGGGACGTCGAGCGTCTCTACCGCGTCATAGACGACCGGAACAGCGGAGGGCGCATCGATCCTCGCGGCGATCGTGAGGGGCGTCGCGTCGACGGTCCGAAGGCGTCCGCGGCACGCGCGCTCGGCGCCCACATCATCGCGGACCTGCAGCCCGCGCGGGGTCTTCTCGACGCGCCCGAACACGAGGCCGAGCGGGCGCGCGAGTGGAGCGAGCGCCTCGTGCGTGCGCATACGAACGACGCAGCGTTCTCGATGCTGCGGACGCTGGGCGCCGACCTGCCGCGGAGCCGGACTCCGTGGGAGCAGGTCCTGCGAACCCGGCTCGCCCGCGCCCTCTCGACCCGCCCCGCACTGTCCTGGTCGCGACCGACCCGCTCGTACCTCGCGAACCAGGGCCGCGCCGGACCGCATCGACGCCTGCCGTGGGAACCGGGCTTCAGCGGGACGCGATCGGTGCCGCGCCTGGCCGTCATCGTCGACGTCTCGGGGTCGATCGACGACGACCTGATGCGACGCTTCGGCACCGAGGTCGAGGCGATCACACGGCGGCTCGAAGCCGGGCTGGTGGTGGTCATGGGTGACGATCGGGTCCGGCGCGTGACGTGCTTCGAGGCGGGCCGGGGCGAGTTGGGCGAAATCGAATTCGAAGGCGGCGGCGCCACGGACTTCACGCCGTTGCTCGAGGAAGCGGACCGCCATCGACCGGACATCGGGATCGTGTTGACGGATCTCGAAGGGCCGGCGCGGTTCAAGCCGTCATGGCCTGTGATCTGGGCGGTGCCGGAGGCCCACCGGACGGCGGTCGCGCCGTTCGGGCGTGTGCTCGCGCTCCGTTGAGGTCGCGTGAACAAGGAGGAATGTCAAAAGCCACCCCGTCTCCAATAAAAACCGTCTGGAAGATGGGGAAACGTCACTGCCATAGCTTTTCGAACGCGAACGACAGTTGACTGTGGTGGCGGATCGACAGGAGATAGACAGTCGAGCCGACGAGCGTGTAGAGGATGAGATAGTCCCCGTGCAGGTATTCGCGCAGAGCATCGGCGGCCCCTGGCGGTAGCGCGGCGAGTTGCGTCATCGCTTCAGCCGACTGGGGCGGCTGGTCCAGGTAGCGACGCCCGATGCGCGGGAAGCGGCGCAGGTTCGGGATGACGGTGCGGCGAAGTCCGTCGAGCAGCTTGTCGTAGGCCTCGGGGACGTCGGCTTCGGTCAGAAAGGATTCGATCGACTCCAGCCGCTCGATGAAGCTGGAAGTGAGTTCGATCGAATTTCCCGATCAGCCACGCCGCTTCGTGGGCTTGGCTACGGGCTTGCGCGCTTGTTGCAGGCGAGCAATGGCCGTGTCCGCGGCCTCGGTGCACCCGGCCGCGATGTCGGCCAGACCACGCTTGACGTCTTCCAGCAGCAGCAGGTGGATGCGCTCGCGCTCCAGGCGGTGGTAGTAGTCCAGCCGATCGGCGCCGATCAGCGCGACGTAGCTCTCGCCATTCTTGGTGATCACCTTTTCGCAGCCTTGCTTCACCTCGTCAGCGAGTTCGGACAGGGTGGCGCGGGCCTGGGTGAAGGGCACTACATCCTTTGCGGCGATCGACATGATAGCTCCATATTGCAGAATTCTGCGCAGTCTACCGTATTGGTCGGGAGCGATAGAGACCAGGCGCAGTGCGTCGTCCGTGAGGTCGTGCGAGCGGATCGAGACGGGATGCGACACCGCACCGCAGCTACGGCTCCCAAGGGTTGATGACGGTCACGCCTGCCGCCTCGAAGGGGCCGGTGTCTCGGGTCGCGACAGCGAACCCGTTCGCCGCGGCGATCGCCGATAGGTAGCCATCTGCCGCGGCGATGGCCAAGCCGGTGACGCGAGCCTTTGCAATCAGCGCCGCGTAGGCTTGGGTACAGGCCAAGTCGAACGGCAGAACGCGGCCGGCGAACAGCGGCAGCACGCGTGTCTCCAGGTTTTCCTGTAGGCCTGAGCGCCGCCTGCCAGCGGGAAGCAACGCCACGCCCGCACGCAGCTCGGCCACGGTGATGGCGGAGAGGTACAGCGTCTCGACAGGTTGGGCGTCGATCCACTCGATGACGCGCGCTTCGGGGGCGTGGCGAAGTGGCTCCGACACGACATCGGTGTCGAGCAGGATCATTCAAAGCGCACCGGGCGGGAGGGCGTCCTGTCGCGCACCTGCTCGAATACGCCGAACTCTTCATCGCTCAGTTTGGCCCGACGGCCCATATCCGCCAGCAGCGAACCCAGCTTCACGCGCCCCGGATGGTTGATCGCAGCCTCGAGGATGTCGCGCACTTCGGCCTCCATGCTTTGCCCGTGCCGAGCAGCACGAACGCGCAGGGCGCGGTGAACTTCGTCGGACAGGTTGCGAACGGTCAGCATGGCCATGGTCATCACCGAAGGCACTCGATGCATGCATTCTACATTGATGCATGCAGGCTCACGCGTCCAGCATTCCCCGTTCAACCACGAACGCCACGACCTCGTCGAGCCCCACCCCCTTCTTCAAATCCGTCATCACGAACGGCCGCTCCCCGCGCATCCGCGCCGCGTCGTTCGCCATCACCTGCAGCGACGCGCCGACATACGGCGCGAGGTCGGTCTTGTTGATGACCAGCAGGTCGGCCTTCGTGATCCCCGGGCCGCCCTTCCTCGGGATCTTCTCGCCACCGGCGACGTCGATCACGTAGAGCGTTAGGTCCGACAGCTCGGGGCTGAAGGTCGCGGCGAGGTTGTCGCCTCCCGACTCGATGAAGATCACGTCGAGGTCGGGGAAGCGCTTCTGCATGCGCGCGACCGCCTCGAGGTTGATCGACGCGTCCTCGCGGATCGCGGTGTGCGGGCAGCCGCCGGTCTCGACGCCCATGATGCGTTCGGCCGGCAGCGCCTCGGCCGCGACCAGCAGGCGCTCGTCCTCCTTCGTGTAGATGTCGTTCGTGACGACCGCGAGCTGGTAGCGCGCGCGAAGGCGCTTGCACAGCATCTCGACCAGAGTCGTCTTGCCGGAGCCGACCGGGCCGCCGATGCCGACGCGGAGGGGTGTGGATGTTCGTTCGGTCATGGGTTCACGATCGAAAGAGGCGGGAATACTGGCTTTCGTGGCGGGCGCTGGTGATCGCGTAGCCCGGCGCCTGCGTCGTCAGGTCGTCGTCGGATCGCGTCGCTGCGGCGGCGACGACCGCGGCCAGCACGGGTCGCAGCGCGTGCAGCATCCGCTGGCCGGCCAGCTGGCCGTAGGGCAGGGCCTTCATGCCGGCCAGCACCTGGTTCTCGAGCCAGCCGAACAGATAGCCGTTCAGCGCCGAATGCGGCGCGATGCCCCACCTGTGCGACGCGAGCGCGTGCGCGGCGGGCCAGGTCCACACGTCGATCTCCACATCCACCGGCATCGCCAGTCCCTTCATCAACTCGATCATCGAGTGGCCCATCTGGACGGTCTCCGCGCGCAGTTCCGCAGTCTCGCGCGTTGCGAGGAACTCGTCGTTCCATCGAACGAACGCCTCGACATCGTCGCGATCGAGCGCGGCGCGTAGCCGCCACCAGACCGGCGCCTCGTAGCGCGCGACGACGAGGCGCAGCACGTCGCCGATGCGGCGCTCGATGTCGCCGGCCGTGCGCAGGGCATCGTCGGCGATCGCGGTCTCGAGGCCTTGTGAATAGCTGTACGCGCCGACCGGCAACGCCGCGCTCGACAACTGCAGCAACGCGGCCTCGGCCTCGATCGCTCGTGTCATCCGATACGAAGCGGCATCGCGTGCGCGTCGCGCGACAGCGCCTCGCCGATCGCGCCGCCGTCGGCATCGCTGTCGTGGCGATGGCCACCGCCGTAGGCACCGGGCTCGGGATCGAACGGCTCGAAGGCCGGTACGACGTTCATGTTCAATCGTCGCAGCAGGTCGCGCAGCACCGGATCGCGTTCGAGCTTCAGGAAGCCACGACCGAGCTCGACCGGAACATGGCGGTTGCCGAGGTGGTAGGCGGCGCGGAGCAGGTCGAACGCCGGGTCGGGACTTCCGGCGCGCGGCTCGACGCGATACACCTGCTCGCTCGCGGCGACCACTTCGACCGTGTCGCCGCGGTCCGCGACCAACCGCGTGCCGGGGCGGACGACGCTGCCGCGCGGCAGCATCACCATCGCAGGGCTGCCGTCGGACAACGTCGCGCGGAATCGCGTTTTCGCGCGTTGCTCGCACGTCAGGACGAGGCGGCGCTCCGCTGCCGACCCGTCGCCGGACGCCACGTCGACGAGACGCAAGGCATCGCGCTCGGTCGTCAAAACAGGAAATAACGCTGCGTCATCGGCAGTTCGGCCGCGGGCTCGCAGGTCAGCAGCTCGCCGTCGGCGACGACCGCGTAGGTCTCGGGGTCGACCGAGCTCTTCGGCAACAGCGCGTTGTGCACCATGTCGCGCTTGGTGACCGTGCGGCAGCCGCGGACCGCGCCGCCCCCCATGTAGAGCCCCCCCCCCGCGGGGACCCCCGGCCCCCCCCCCCGCCGGGCCCAAGAACGTACCCCCCCC
>CAXTDA010000069.1:0-12909 GCA_964242935.1 uncultured Burkholderiaceae bacterium
TGCCGAAGCTCGCGAAGCAGTCGTCCGACGATCCGGGATCGGCGGCGAACGGCGGCGACCTCGACTACCTCGGCAAAGGCGCGACGGTCCCGCCGTTCGAGGCCGCGCTCTTCGCGCTGAAGGACAAGGAGATCAGCGACCTCGTCCAGACGGACTTCGGGTATCACATCATCCAGTTGACCGGGATCAAGCCCGGACAGGTGAAGCCGTTCGAGGCGGTAAAGCCCGAGATCGACGCGGAGATCGGCAAGACGCTCGCGCAGAAGAAGTTCACCGATGCCGCCGAAGGCTTCGCGAACGGCGTCTACGAGCAGGGCGATGCGCTCGCGCCGACCGCGCAGAAGTTCGGACTCACGGTGCAGACCGCCGACGGCGTGACACGTACGCCGGGACCCGATTCGACGTCGCCGTTCGCGAACGCGAAGCTGCTCGCGGCGCTGTTCTCGGCGGACTCGCTGAAGAACCGTCACAACACGGAAGCGGTCGAGACGTCGCCGGGGACGCTGGTCTCGGCGCGCATCCTCGACTACAAGCCGGCGGCGCGCCGGCCGCTCGCCGAGGTGGCCGACGCGATCAAGGCGCAGCTCGTCGAAGTCGAGGCACGGAAGCTCCTGGAAGACGCCGGCAAGGCACAGCTCACCCAGTTGCGCTCGGGCGCCGTCGACGAAGCGAAGGCGCCGGCATTCGGGCCGGCGACCGTCGTATCGCGGGTCGAGCGCTCGGACGTGCCGGCGGAGGCCGTGACCGAGATCTTCCGCACCGACGCGGCGAAGCTCCCGGCCTACGCCGGGCTCGTGCTGGCCGGCGGGGACTACGCGATCTATCGGATCACGCAGTTGTCCGACTCGCCCGCGATGGACCCGGCGCGGCGCGCGGCGCTCGCGCAGAGCATCGCGAAGCAGGTCGGCGCGATCGAGTTCGGCGCCTATCTCGCCGATCTGCGCCGTCGTTCGAAGGTCAAGGTCTCATCGCCGTACGCCGAGCTGATCGACCGCAAGGACGCGCCGCCCGCGAAGGTCGCGTCCTGAGCGTCGGGCGGCACCCGTCGTGCTCGGCACCACCCCGGATTGACAAGCGGTTCACCGGGGCGCCAGCATCGATGTCACCTCGTCCGACCGTCGTGGAGTCTTCGCATGTTCAAACGCATCCTGCTCGCCTATGACGGCTCCGCTTCGGGTCGTCGCGCGCTGCTCGAATGTGGCGACGTCGCCAACCTGACGAAGGCGGACATCAAGCTGCTCGCGGTGACGCCGTCGATGCCGCCGGTCTACGTCGGCGAGGGCTTCATCCCGTCCGATACGCTCGATGCGGAAAAGGCGCACTTCCGCGAAGTGCTCGAAGACGGGATCCGCCAGCTCGAGGCGAAGGGCTTCTCGTGCCAGGGGCAGTTGTCGTTCGGCGAGCCGGTCGACGAGATCGCCCGGGTCGCGCGCGAGTGGAACGCGGACCTGATCGTGATGGGACACCGGCGCGCCGCCGGGTGGGCCGAGCGCTGGTGGCGGGGATCGCTCAGCAAGTCGCTTGTCGAGATCGCGCCTTGCAGCGTGCTGATTGCCGTGATCAATACACCGGTAGCGACGCGGGAAGCAAAAGGCACTTGATAACGCCGGTTCGATTCCCGCCTCGGGTACCGGAGCTCACGTGCGGTGATGTCGTAACCTGCTCGGCAATTTCGCTTTTCCGTTCTCGTTCGCCAGGTCGACCCGCTGCACGAATGCTCGTCTGCTTCGCCTATGCGTCAACGTCCGTTGATCGTGCGGAATGCGCGGCAGCGCTCGGATCCGGGCCGTGCACGATGGCTTCGTTCAACCGGATCCGCTCGGTATCCTCACTTCGCGCCGGATTTCTGGTGTGCTTCCCTTGCCCGCTCGCGACGAGCCGGATAGTCTTTTGAACGCCAGTGAAGCCGATCCCCATTTGACTAAATGAAGTGATGGGCAGCAGACCCCAGCAAGCTTGTCCAACGAGCGAAGCGCTGAGACTGAGCGGTGCCCTTCCTGCGCCGAGGTCCGTCTTGCCACGGCAGATCACTCCGCTTTGGATGCAAGACGACTCGCTGCCTCCTGCCCTTGCTGGGCAACAGGTTGCATGGGCAAGAACCATGCAGCGCACCGTTGGCAACCGCGCGACCGCCGAAATGATGCAGCCCTTTTTTCGTGGGGCGATGGGGGTTGCTGAGAGGACCTCGCGCAAACCAGCACGTGCGCATGCCTGCGCAGAGTCAGCCGGCGAAACTGGATGTGAGGAATGCCGTCAAGAGCATGCTGCCCTGCAGCAAAGCATCGAAGGCACCGTACACCTTGGCGGGGGGCACAGCGAGGTCGGTGCGACAAGCGCCCATCCTCCACGGTCTTCATTGTCTCCTCAGAGACAGACAGACGATCGGGAGGAGCCGGGCGTGGACTTCCGAACTGAGGAGGTTTCCATTGATAACGCCGCCCACATGACCGCGCCGCGTCCAGGGCTTGCACGCGAAATCACGCGGCACCGCGTATCGTCCGAGACACCGGTGGGCAGGCTGGGCGACCCCGGTGAGATCGGATCCGACACGGTCGGCGTCGCCCCTCGACGCCGCATGCCGACGCGCATCTCGGCCTCCGGCTCCAGGAATGGCATCCAGCGGTCCGCGGACCCCGGTGGCGATGCCAGTCGGGTTGCCACCGGCGATTCTCCGCAGGGCCTGCCTTTCCTCGGAGAGGCAAACACCGAACAGGAGTTGGCCACCTTGATGCAGGAGCTTTCGACTGAAGTCGGGCAGCCGCTCACTCTTCTACAAGAGAGTGTTGCGTTCGGCGGGCCTGCGCCGTCAGCGAGCTCACCGCCGCCGCGCGCTTCGGGCGGGGGCCCGGACGGCGCTTTGCAGACGACCCCTGTCTCTCGCCGGTCCCAGACTTCGTCGGTCGGCAAGCCGCTCCAGCGCTCGACGGTCGCGGGCTGCAACGTTCCCGGCATTCCTCCAAACGTGATCGGAATGGCCGCTCATGAGCAGGTTCAGGTCGAGTGCATGGGCGGCTTTCCAGGGTGCGTCGGCGAGTTTCCCATCCCGGGCGACGGGCGAGCCGACCTCGTGCGCGAACATATTCCGGCCTTGCCGGAGATCGGCGAGATCAAGCCCGCATCGTGGCTGGGACGAGGGCTCACGGCAACCGCGGCCGCCCAGCTCGCGGGCTATCTTGCCGCGTATACCGCCGCATTCCCCGGGTCCCCGCCGATTCCGATGTGGTCGTTCGCGTCCGGACCTGCGCCCTTCATGCTCAATCCGTCCCAAGTGCTAAGCGCTTGGGGGCCGTCGGGGGGACTCTATTTCTACAGCTGCAGGAATGTCCGGCAACCGCGAGTACGCGTGCCTGTTCGTGTTCCGGTCCCGTCTCCCGTGACGGTGCCAGTTCCTTCTCCCGTTACCGTCCCGCCAGAAGGCAACGGGGTGACCCCGGGCCAGGCAGCGAAGACCGCGGCGGCGGTCGGCGCCGGGCTCGGCATCGGCTACCTCATCTATCGCGGGGTGCGCCTGATCCCCTCGATCGCGGTCCCGCCAACGCTGATTCCCAATCTGCTTATCCCCTAGTCTCATCACGCATCGGCGTGTATGTGGACGGTCCATGATGTCTGTCCACCTTCCGGGTTCTCTGCAGGTACGAGGCCGATGTGAAGGTCCCCGCTTCCGGTCTTGAAAACCCGCACGGCGGGTTTCGCTTCGACGCGAGCGGCCATCCAAGCGCCGATTGCCTGCTCGGCATTCGCTGTGGCCCGATAGGCGGCAGCCATATCGGCATACCCGGCAGGCAGTGCAACGTCCGGGAGCTGCGCTGTAAAGACGTACGGATCGGCAAGGGAAGGCGCGAACGACGCATGGACAAGCCGGGCCGAACGGGGATTACCCACCACGACTGTGAGCCCCTCAGGGCGCAACAAGCCTTCCTCGATCACTGGGCCGAACAAGACGATGGAGAGCCCTTGTAAATTTCCTCCCGAATTGTGTGCGACTGCGGTCGGCGAGATTCTGTCGCCAACGCGTGCGCCAAGCGAATCCGGGGTCCCTCCGACGTGCCCTAAGGCAGGTAAGCGAGGCGCTTCGGTGGGCTGCGAAGGGAATCGAAACGTCAACTCCGTGCAGCGCTCTCGGAGCGACTCAGGCAACGAGCGAAAGCCGACAGTCACCGCGTCCTTTTCCCATCCAAGCAGCGGCGCCATTCGCTCGAGAATGGCCGGGCCGTCGGGCCGCGGGACGTTCTCCCATGCCGCGAGTAAGTCGGCCGAAGAGGCGCCGGAGACGAGCAGCGAGCGCCACGCCGCCGGCTTGCCGGCTGCTCTTTTCGGGGGCGGTCTACCAGCAAAATACCCCGACCAGTTGCAAACGTGATCGCGTTCGGCGCCGTTCTGAAAGAGCCACAGATCAAGCCGATCCCCGTCATGCACCCGCACCCCGACTGCAAAGCATTCTGGATTTGCTGTCGAAAGAAGCTTCGTAAGACGAACGATGTCTCGATCGTCCTGGCTTTCAGTTGCCGAGTCGTAGATCGCGTACCACGGTCCCTGCGACGCAGGCCCCACGAGAACGTTGCGTACGTCTTCCGCAGAAGCATCTCGGCGTTTCACGACCTTCTCTTGTACCGTCATCCCCTCATGGAGATGCTCGAGAATGCGCAGCCGCGCCGCCTCTGCAGAAAGCCCGTCACGGTGAACTTGCACGTTAGTGAAGAACGTTCCCATCGCTGGGCCTGCTAGGAAAACTTAAGGCTGGCGCCGCGGCGCATATCGCGTCAGGAGCATGTGACTGCGGGATGAGATGAGATGTGCCCTGCGATCGTATAGCAAGCAAGTCGTGACTTGAATGCGCGTTGCTCTCGACCAGTTTTGCAGCGAGCCAACCCTTCTTCCAGGAGACCTCGGGAGAGGCCTCGGCCACCAGCCCCTCGAGGCGACGTCTCAGGCCGCCCGCTCCAGCAACGCCTGCTGCTCCAGCCACTCCGCCTCGAGCCGTTCGATCTCCCGCACCAGATAGGCCTGGTCGATCAGCTGCTGCTTCAGTCGTTCCTTGTTCGCGTCGTCATAGGCATCGGCCGATGCGAGCGAGGCATCGAGCGTCTTCTTCGACCCCTCGGCTTCCGCGAGCTTCGTCTCGATGCGACGGATGCGCTGCTCGATCGGCTTCCGCTGCTTCGCCGATGCGTCGCGGGTTGCCGCATCGACACGTCGTTGATCCCGTGACTTGGGCTCCGCCGCCGGCTTGACGGCGATGGGCGTCACAGCCGGCTGCTCGACAGCGGGCTTCACGGTCGCCGTCCCGCCGGCCGACTTCTTCAGCGACCAGGCCCGGTAGTCGTCGAGGTCGCCGTCGTATTCGGTGCAGGTGCCGTCGTCGACGAGCAGGAAACGATCGGTGGTCGCACGCAACAGCGCCCGATCGTGCGAGACGAGGATCAGCGCGCCTTCGAACTGCGCAAGCGCCAACGTCAATGCCTCGCGGGTCTCGAGGTCGAGGTGATTGGTCGGCTCGTCGAGCAGCAGCAGGTTGGGCCGCGTCCAGATGATCAGCGCGAGCGCGAGCCGTGCCTTCTCGCCGCCCGAGAACGGCGCGACGGACGACGTCGCCATCTCGCCCTGAAAGTCGAAGCTGCCGAGATAGTTGCGCAGCTCCTGCTCGCGCGGCACCGCGCCATTCGACCCGGCGGCAATGGCGACGCGCTGCAGTTGCAGCAGCGGCGACGCGTCCATGTCGAGCATGTCGATCTGGTGCTGCGCGAAGTAGCCGATCGCAAGACCCTTGCCCGCCGTCATCGTGCCGCCGATCCGCTCGAGCGTGCCGGCGATGGTCTTGATCACGGTCGACTTGCCCTGGCCGTTGGCACCGAGCAGGCCGATGCGTTCGCCGGCGGTGAGGCGCAGCTTCACGTCATGCACGACGGTGCGGGCCTCGGCCGTCCCCACGCCATAACCGCAGTCGACGCCTTCGAGGATCAGCATCGGATCGGGCGACGACAGCGGTGCGCGGAACTTGAACGTGAACGGGGACGCCTCGGTCACCGGCGACAGCAGCGTCATGCGTTCCATCGCCTTGACCCGGCTCTGGGCCTGCTTCGCCTTGCTGGCCTTGGCCTTGAAGCGGTCGACGAACGACTGCAGGTGCGCCATCTCGCGCTGCTGCTTGCTGAACGCGCCGGCCGCGAGACGCATGCGTTCGGCGCGCTGCAATTCGTACTGCGTGTAGTTGCCGGTCCATCGCACCAGCTTCCGGTTCTCGAGCGCGAGCGTCACGCCGCAGACCGCGTCGAGGAACTCGCGGTCGTGCGAGATCACGACCAGCGTGCCCTCGTAGCGCCGCAGCCACTGCTCGAGCCACACGATCGCATCGAGGTCGAGGTGGTTCGTCGGCTCGTCGAGGAGCAGCAGGTCCGACGGCGCCATCAGCGCCTGGGCGAGTTGCAGCCGCATCCGCCAGCCGCCGGAGAACGTCACGACCGTCCGCTTCGACTGCTCGAGCGTGAAGCCGAGCCCGAGCAGCAGCGACTCGCCGCGCGAGGTCGCGGTGTAGCCGCCGGCGTCGCCGTAGGCCATGTGCAGGTCCGCGAGCTGGTGGTCGTCGCCGTGGCTCGCCTCGAGCGTCGCCATCGCCGCCTCGATCTCGCGAAGCGCGCGGTCGCCGTCGACGACGAAGTCGAGTGCGCTGCTTTCGCTCGCCGCCGTCTCCTGCGCGACGTGCGCGATCCGCCAGCCGGCCGGGATCGACAGGTCGCCCTGGTCGGGTTGCAGCTCGCCGCGGAACAGCGCGAACAGCGTCGACTTGCCGCTGCCGTTGGCACCGACGAGGCCGACCTTCTCGCCCGGATGGACGACGGTCGAGACGTCTTCGAGCAGCAGCTTGACGCCGCGGCGAAGCGACAGGGCGGTGGTGCGGATCATCGGGGCGCCGTCGTCGGAAGATCGGCCGCACGGACCGCGAAGACCGCGTCGTCGCCCCCGCTCGTCGACAGCCAGGTGCACGACAGGTGGGGGAACGCGGCTTCGACATGCCGGCGCTCGTGGCCGACCTCGACGACGAGCAGGCCGTCGGTAGTCAATCGTCCGGCCGTTTCGTCGAGGATGCGGCGGACCAGGTCCAGCCCGTCGGCGCCACCGGCGAGCGCGATGCGCGGCTCGCGCCGGTACTCGTCGGGGAGCGTGGTCATCGACGCGTCGTTGACGTACGGCGGGTTCGTCACGATCAGGTCGTAGCAGCGCGTCGGCATTGCGTCGAACAGGTCCGACTCGATCAGCGCGATCCGCTCGTCGAGCCCGTAGGCCTCGACGTTGATGCGGGCGACGGCGAGCGCGTCGGGCGACAGGTCGACCGCATCGACGGCCGCGTCCGGGAACGCATCGGCGGCGATGATCGCGAGGCAGCCGGACCCCGTGCAGAGGTCGAGTACCGACGACACGCCGGCCGGATCGTCGATCCACGGCGCGAGGCGCTCGAGCAGCAGCTCCGCGATGAACGAGCGCGGCACGATGACCCGCGGGTCGACCGTGAACCGGTAGTCGCCGAGCCACGCCTCGCCGGTCAGGTACGCGGCCGGCATCCGCTCGTCGATGCGGCGCCCGATGAAGCCGAGCAGGTCCGTGCGCTCGGCCGCGGTCAGTCGCGCGTCGAGGAACGGTTCGAGCCGGTCGAGCGGCAGATGGAGGCGATGGAGCACGAGGTACACCGCTTCGTTCCAGGCGTCGGCACTGCCGTGGCCGAAGAAGAGCCTCGCCGCGTTGAAGCGGCCGACTGCGTACCGGAGCACGTCGCGAATCGTGACGAACGCGTCCGTCTCGACCGTTCCGTACGGTAGCGTACGCTCGTTGTCCGTCATGCCGAAGCGGGTGCGAGCAGTGCGGCCAGCGTCTCGCGATAGACGTCCTTCAGCGGCGCGATGTCGGCGACCGCGACCCGCTCGTCGATCTTGTGGATCGATTCGTTGACGGGGCCGAACTCGATCACCTGCGGGCAGATCGTCGAGATGAAGCGGCCGTCCGACGTGCCGCCGGTGGTCGACAGCGCCGGTTCGACGCCGGTCACGTCGCGGATCGCGGCGACGAGCGCGGCGCTGAGCGGGCCTTCGGCCGTGAGGAACGGTCGTCCGCCGAGCGTCCAGTCGACGCTGTACGTGAGCCCGAGGTCGTCGAGGGCCGCGTGCACCCGCTCCTTCAGCGACTCGACGGTGCTCTCGGTCGAGAAGCGGAAATTGAAGTCGACGACCGCCTCGCC
This sequence comes from uncultured Burkholderiaceae bacterium, assembly GCA_964242935.1. Lineage (GTDB taxonomy): Bacteria > Pseudomonadota > Gammaproteobacteria > Burkholderiales > Burkholderiaceae_D > CAHJXF01. The sequence continues at coordinate 8,228 of CAXTDA010000069.1, forward strand.
CGGGATGACGTTGGTCGCGCCGGTGCCCGCATGGATGTTCGAGACCTGGAAGCTGGTCGGCGGGAAGAAGCGGTTGCCGCGGTCCCACTCGATCGACGTCAGCGCGGCCAGCGCCGCGGCCGCCTGATGGATCGGATTCCTCGCCAGATGCGGATACGCGATGTGGCCCTGGATGCCCTCGACGACGAGCCGTCCGGACAAGGTGCCGCGACGGCCGTTCTTGATCGTGTCGCCGAGCACGCGCGACGACGACGGCTCGCCGACGATGCAGAAGTCGAGCGACTCGCCACGCGCCTGCAAGGCCTCGCAGACGCGCACGGTGCCATCGGTCGCGGGGCCTTCCTCGTCCGACGTGATCAGGAGCGCGATCGATCCGCGATGGTCCGCTTGGCGTTCGACGAACTCCTCGACCGCGACGACGAAGGCCGCGATCGACGTCTTCATGTCCGCGGCGCCGCGGCCGTAAAGCCAACCGTCGCGCTCGCTCGGCACGAACGGGTCGGAGCGCCAGCGGTGAACCGGGCCGGTGGGCACGACGTCGGTGTGGCCCGCGAACACGAACACCGGTCGCGCGGTGCCGCGCCGCGCCCACAGGTTCGTCACCGGTCCGGACCGGATCGTCTCGCAGACGAAGCCAATCGCTTCGAGGCGTCGCGCGATCAGCGCCTGGCAGCCGCCGTCGTCCGGCGTCGGCGAGCGGAGCGCGATCAGCGCCCGGGCCAGCGCGACGGTGGATTCGACAACGGTGGGAGCGGCGGCGAAGGCGTCGTCGGAGGCGGCGGCCTCAGGCATTGAGCGTGAATTCCTGGAACGACGTCGACTCGTTCGAACGCGACGTCTCGAGCGATTCGCTCGGCATGATCGGCGGCGCGTTGTTGATCAGCCAGAGCAGGTTCGTCGGCGAGTCCGCGAACGCCAGCGCCTCGTCTTCGCTGATGCGCTCCTCGCGGATCATCCGGTACAGCGCCTGCTCGAAGGTCTGCGAGCCGGGCGACAGGCTCTTCTCCATCGCTTCCTTGATCGAATTGATCTCGCCCTTCTCGATCAGCTCGGCGACGTGGCGCGTGTTGAGCAGCACCTCGACCGCGGGGACGCGGCCGCCGATCCGCGCGCGGATCAGGCGCTGCGAGATGATGCTCTTCAGCGCGGCCGACAGGTCCGACAGCAGCGTCGCGCGGCTCTCGAGCGGGTAGAAGCTGACGATGCGGTTGAGCGCGTGGTAGCTGTTGTTCGCGTGCAGCGTCGCGACGCACAGGTGGCCGGACTGCGCGTACGCGATCGCGGCCGTCATCGTTTCCTTGTCGCGGATCTCGCCGATCAGGATGCAGTCGGGCGCCTGGCGGAGCGCGTTCCGGAGCGCAATCTCGAGGCTGACCGCGTCGGTGCCGATCTCGCGCTGGTTGACGATCGACTTCTTGTTCTTGAACACGTACTCGATCGGATCCTCGAGCGTCAGGATGTGCCCGGTGCGCTTCGCGTTCCGGAGGTCGAGCATCGACGCGATCGTCGTGGACTTGCCGGAGCCGGTCGCGCCGACGATGAGGACGAGGCCGCGCTTCTCCATGATGATCTCGCTCACGACCGGCGGCAGGTGCAGGCTGTCGATCGCCGGGATGTCGCTCGCGATGTAGCGGATCACGACCGAGATCGAGCCGCGCTGCTGGAACGCCGAGAGGCGGAAGCGGCCGACGCCCTGCACGCCGAAGCCCTTGTTGAGCTCGTGGGTGTCCTGCAGCTCGTCGAAGTCCTCGACCGAGATGATCTCGGTCAGCAGACTCTTGATCATCCCGTTGTCCATCAGCTGCTGGTTGATCGGGATCGACGTGCCGTTGACCTTCATGTGCACGGCGGAGCCGACCGCGATGAAGAGGTCCGAGGCTTTCTTCTCGGCCATCAGCTTGAACAGTCGCTCCATCGCCATCGCGGGCCCCTCGTGAGTGCGCCGGCTAGTCGCCGCGCAACAGTTCGTTGATGCTGGTCTTCGCGCGGGTCTCGGCGGTCACCTGCTTGACGATGACTGCGCAATATAAGCCGTGGCTGCCGTCGGCGGAAGGCAGCGAACCGGGGACGACGACCGATCCCGACGGCACGCGCCCGTAGCTGATCGTGCCGGTCCGGCGGTCGAGGATCTTCGTCGACTGCGACAGGAAGACGCCCATCGACAGGACGGAGTTCTCCTCGACGATCACGCCTTCGACGACCTCGGAGCGCGCCCCGATGAAGCAGTTGTCCTCGATGATCGTCGGGTTGGCCTGCAGCGGCTCGAGGACGCCGCCGATGCCGACGCCGCCCGACAGATGGACGTTGCGACCGATCTGCGCGCACGAGCCGACGGTCGCCCAGGTGTCGACCATCGTGCCTTCGCCGACGTAGGCGCCGATGTTGACGTACGACGGCATCAGCACGACGTTCCGGCCGATGAACGAGCCGTGGCGCGCCACGGCCGGCGGAACGACGCGGACGCCGGTCGCGCGCATCGCGTCGTCGGACAGGTGGACGAACTTCGGCTCGACCTTGTCGAAGTACGCGAAGTCGCCCGCCCGCATGAACGCGTTGTCATGCAGTCTGAACGACAGCAGGACCGCTTTCTTGAGCCACTGGTGGACGACCCAGGTGCCGTCGATCTTCTCGGCGACGCGGAACGCGCCGTCGTTCAGCCCGGCGATCGCCGAGCGGACCGCGTCGCCGATCTCGGCGGGCGTCGCGGTGGGTGACAGCTGCGCGCGGTCGTCCCACGCGCGTTCGATGATCGGTTCGAGGGACTCGGCATCCATGCGGTTCTTCGGTGAAGCCGGCGCGCGGCCGGGCGGGACGGATCAGAGGGTCGGGGCTTCGCGTTCGAACGCCGTCAGCGCGACGGGGGCCGCCGCCTTCCAGCCCTTCTGGCGATGCTCGACGACGACGTTCGTGAAGATGCCGCCGCGGACGCCCCAGCGCGCCGTGACGCGCATGAAGCGCGGCTTCGTCACGGCGGCGAGGTCGTCGAGCACGCGATTCGTCACGGCCTCGTGGAACGCCCCTTCGTCGCGGAAGCTCCACGCATACATCTTCAGGCTCTTCAGCTCGACGCAGAGGCGGTCGGGGACGTAGTCGATCGAGAAGATCGCGAAGTCCGGCTGGCCGGTCAGCGGACACAGGCAGGTGAATTCGGGGACCTGCATGTGGATCAGGTAGTCGCGTTCCGGGTTCGGATTGTCGAAGACGTCGAGCTTTTTCGACGGTCGCGAACGCCCTTCGTCGGGGCGTCGTTCGCCGACGACGACGGCCGCTTCGGCACGTCCGGCGGTCCTGCTTCTTTTCGGGGGCGGCATGGGTTCGCGACGAGGTTCGCGGTCGGGGACGGCGTGACCGGACTGCTATTATACGAATCGCTCGCGAATCGCCGGCGACCGTCGACCGGCGAAGCGAATCACCGCATCGAATACGACGCGCCGGCGCTGCGGCCGAGCATCAAAACAGCCGGCCGCCCGGGTCCCGGGTTACCGGTCGCCGTCTCGCGGCGAGCGGTTCGGCCTCGAAGACCACGCCTCTCTCCCGCCGCAGCCACCCGACGTGCGCCTGACCCAGATCAAGCTTTCCGGCTTCAAGTCCTTCGTCGATCCGACGCAGTTCTCGCTGCCCGGTCGCCTCGTCGGCGTGGTCGGACCGAACGGTTGCGGCAAGTCCAACATCATCGACGCCGCGCGCTGGGTGCTCGGCGAATCGAAGGCGAGCGAGCTCCGCGGCGAGTCGATGCAGGACGTCATCTTCAACGGCTCGGGCGGGCGGAAGCCGGCCGGCCGCGCGAGCGTCGAGCTGGTGTTCGACAACGCGCCCCGCGGCGACGACAACCCGCACGGCCGCCAGGTCGGCGGTCCCTGGGGCCACTACAGCGAGATCGCGGTCAAGCGCGTGCTGACCCGCGACGGCAACTCGTCGTACCTGATCAACAACCAGGTCGTCCGCCGCCGCGACATCCAGGACATCTTCCTCGGCACGGGCCTCGGTCCGCGCGCGTACGCGATCATCGGGCAGGGCATGATCAGCCGCATCATCGAGGCCCGTCCGGACGAGTTGCGGATCTTCCTCGAGGAGGCGGCGGGCATCTCGAAGTACAAGGAACGCCGGCGCGAGACCGAGAACCGGCTCGCCGACACCCGCGAGAACCTGACGCGCGTCGAGGACATCCTCCGCGAGCTGACCGCGAACCTCGACCGGCTCGAGCGCCAGGCGGTGGTCGCGCAGCAGTATCGCGACCTGGAGCGCGAAGTGCAGGACAAGCAGCAGCGGTTGTGGCTGCTTCGCGCCGACGAGGCGGAGGCGCTCGCGACGCGGCATCGGGCCGAGACCGACGCCGCGCAGCTGGCGCTCGACGCCCGCACCGCCGACCTCCGGCGCGTCGAACGCGAGCTCGAGCAGCTGCGCGCCGCGCACCAGACGGCGGGCGACGCCGTGCATGCGGCGCAGGGCGCCTACTACCAGTCGGCGTCGAAGGTCTCGGCGATCGAAGGCGAGATCCGCGTCATCGTCGAATCGCGCAACCGGCTGCAGGCGCAGCGCGCGCAGCTGGCCGCGCAGCGCGACCACTGGGGTTCGGAGATCGCGCGGCTCCACGAGGCCGGCCGTGCCGCGCTGGTCGCCCTCGACGCGGTCGCCGCGACGATCGGATCGACCGAAGCGGCGCTCGTCGCGCATGCCGCGAC
>CAXTDA010000070.1:0-12864 GCA_964242935.1 uncultured Burkholderiaceae bacterium
TCGAACCAGTTATGCAGAGCGACGTAATCCTCGGCCGTTCCGCCCCACTTGCGTGCGGAGGACAGGGCGTGGTGGTGACAGTGTCCCATCGTCGCCTCCTCACCAGCTATGTGCGTGAAATTCGGAGGTCTCGATGCGCTCGTTGTAGCCGAGCGCGATCGAACGATCGGCGACATCGAAGGTGAACTCGCCAAATGCCCCCTCGTTGATCTCCCAGCCATCGTGGGTCTCTTCGAGGAAGGCGTAGACGAGATCCTCAATCGCCTCGATGAGTTTGACGGTGCGATGATCCAACCGGGAGCCGTCGTAGAGTGGCGTCGCGATTTCGATCTCAATCACGGGTAGCTCGGTTGGCGTCTCACCCGAGCGCGCGGTGACGCTCTCGATCTGCCCAGAATCGCCCGCTCCGTCGAAGACAACCTCGACCACGGTGATGCCCGCAGCTGTTAGAGCGTCGAAGACCGCACTCTTGTTCGATGCGAGCACGCCTGTTGCAAGCGCGGCGCGGGCTTTGTTCTGACGTTCGATCTCATCCCAAATGTCGGCGGGATCGATCGCAGGGATATCGTTGGCCACGGTGAACCTCCTTGACGGGCGCACCTGAGCACCCACCCAGCCGAAGGCGTCCTTTCCTCTCTCGCAAAGAGCTGATCGCCCTAGGACGTGACGGTGCGCGCACTCGATGCTGGCGCTTGGTGACGCGCGGCGTTAGCAGCGTAGGTGCTACGGTGACGTAGCCGGGGCCTTGAAACCTCGAAGAACGAGAGCCGGTTCGATTCGACCGGGTGGCGGACGCGTATGTCCAAGGTCACCCGGCCCAAAGGCGTTCGCGCCTAGCTCGTTCTAGGTTTCAAGCACCCGGCTCCGAAGCGACGACGCATCCCCTTTGGGGACGCGTCGCCGGCTTCGCCGATCGGAGGCTTTGCAGGTGAACGGCGAGGAAAGTTCGGGAAAGGCGCTGACACCGCTGGGCAGCGAAGGTCTGGCGATCGCCATTGATCTAGATCAAGCCCCTGACCGAGCCGCATCCGTGTTCGGCCAGCGGTTGACGCTCGATCGACGCGCCGCAGGGCTGACACGAAACGACCTTTCCGATCGGACCGGCATCTCTGTGCCCTATGTCGCTCGCATTGAAGGCGGACGTGCCAATCCGACGCTAGACACGATGGTGAAGCTGGCCGACGCCGTTGGTGGCGACCTTGCGAACATGTTGCGCCCGGCCCCTGACACGGCCAGTCACCGCTAAGCGAGCTCCCGAGGTCCAGCACCCTCCGGCACCACGCGGAGCGGCGGGATGGCAAAATCGGCCTTGGCGAAATGATCGCGCAGCGCGTCGAACGAGCCGAGCCTGTCGATCGTATCTTGGTCGACCAGGATCCGGTTTTCCTCGTCGGCGATATAGGACTCTGTTTCACCGGTGCCGGTGTAGACCACGCGTTCCGCACCCCATGCACCAGAATAGGCGCCCGACCATCGCGCGAAAGGGAGGCCATTCGCCTGGCAGAACTCCTCGAGGTCGTCAAAGCATCCCCCGGCGACCTCCTGTGCCATCAGCGACAATGCCTCGTCGGTCGGGAGATCGCTGGCGGTGAACGTAGGTCCGCCCCACTCGGTCGAGAGCCCCTCACTCGCGACAACATCGAGAAGGTCAGCGATAAGTGGAATGGGGATCGCGCCGCCGATCGTGATGGACGCTGATACGCGGTCTGCCATGTTCGATGCTCCAATTATGGGTGACGCCGGCGTGAAATGCCGAGCGCTGCGACCCGGCTGATTGCCAGCACAGCATCAGGCGCACCCTCTGCTCTCAGGCATCAGCTCGGAGGCGGCGGGAACCCTAGAACCGCCGCGAACGCCGGCGGCATCAGGACGTTAGCGGGTGCGGCTGCGAACATCGGCGCGATCTGGTCCGGGCGGAACCCGGCAAGACCGCAGCCGATCGGAGTCAGCTCGAAGCGTTCATCGGGGTGAGCGAGAGCATAGTCGAGGAATGCCGCGACATGCCTCTCGATCGCGCGGAGCGGAAGGACACGAAGCTGGTGATCCTTCGTGGGGATAGCATAGGCGTTGCCCTGCCGGCCGACGCCCTGTCCGTAGATGGCTCCGCGATGCTGGCGCGCCCATAGGGCGGCGCCCTTGCCATGGCGGCCAGCGAGGTTGGACCCGAACACGAAAATGGTGGCGGGGATGGTGCTCGGCATCGAATGCTCCTCGTTGCGCACGCCCAGGTTGGGCGGCAGGCCTCCCGGTTCGGCACCCGGACTACCCGGGCAGTCACCGCCGCGGGCGACGATCGACGCCCGTGGCGGGAAACGGCAAAGCCGTTGACGGGGCGGGTCGGGTGCCACCGTGGGAGGACCGAGCCCCAGTGCGTGCTGCTATCGAGGCGGCAATGCAGGCGTGACCACCCGCTGCCCGTCAAGGCGGACCACTGGCGTCGCCGAACGCACCTGCCGGCAACGACCATGGCTCGATGATGATGGGCAGGCGCCACTCGGCATCCTCAGCCTGGGCGATTTCGTCGGGATGACACAGCGCCGCAGGGTAGGGCGTGCCGCGATCCGCGAGCTGTGTGACATCGAGCCCACGGTGGATCGTTTTGCCGGTTGCAACCTCGCGGGCCTGTATGCGCTGGAACGCGGACGGGAAGATCAGGCGGGTGGTCGCCCATTGATCGGGCGAACCGAAGATGCAGGTCCGGCAGGATAGGCGGCCCCACCCCAGGGCGTAGGCCGGGTGAGGCCTGATTCCGGCATCGGCGATCGACCGCCACACCTCCGCCTCTGTCCAATCATGGATCGGCCGCCAGTGATCGATTTCGCGTGCGGCGCTTACAGTGCGGTGTTCCTCGAACGTGGCGTAGCGCGCGCGAGACGGGCTTTCCTCGGCCCGCTCACCGGTCACGACGAGCGTGCGGCCGTCTAAAAAGCGCGCCTGATTGCGGATCGCGGCGGCGAGCACGTCGATCTTCAACGACGCACTGCACCATCGGACGCGCAGGTCCGCTGATGTCTGAGGAAACAGGCCTCGCGTATTGGCGGGACCGTTTCCTCCGGCGCTGCCCATCCCCTCCGGCGTCTCGAACCGGATCGGCGCCGTCGGCGCATCGGCGCGGTCCAGCTCGCGCGCGAATCCGCCGTCACGCCATGACAGGTAGACCGGGATCGTGAGATGGTCCGCGATCGCCCGGACGTAAGCGGGGGTGCAGGGCCAGTCCATGAAGGTCGGTCCGCGCCCGTCGACGTCATGGTGGTGAAGCTCGATTGCTTGGCGCGGCACGCCGATTGCGAGGAGGTGCAGCAGGGCGGCGAGGCTGTCCTTGCCGCCGCTGAACGCCACGGCGAAGCGCCGGTAGGCGCGGAGGTCCGGAGCGGAGGACGCGGTCACGCCGCTTCACGAATGGGCTCGGCGGAGGTCTCGTCGACCGCAAGCCCGGTGGCGCGGAGCAGAAAGCCTGCGGCGGCTTCCGCTTTCGCCGCGGCCGTCATCACCGCACGGCTGTCGCGCTTCAGCACGCGCAGCCACGAGCCGATGTAGCTGGCGTGATCGTCTAGGTGGGCGGTCGGGAGCGCGAGGTCCGCGCCGAGCAGCGCGGCCGTCATCTCGGCGCACAGCTCCTCAAACGCGTAGGCCTCGTCGCCGAACTTCTTGCCGAACTGGCGGTCAAGGCGATCCGGATGGCCGGTCCAGTGCCCGGCCTCGTGGGCGAGGGTCGACGCCCAATAGGCACGGGTCGAGAACTGCTCGACCGCCGGCATGGTGATGGCGTCGGCGATCCGGTCATAGAAGGCCTTGTCGCCTCGGACGTGGACGGTTGCCGGGAGTGCGTCGACGAACTGCTGCGCCCGCTCGGGCAGCGCGTCGGGCGGCGGCACGACGCTGAGCGGCGAGGGGCGGAAGCGCTCGGGCAAGCCGTCGATCTGGTCGGCGTTGAACACGGCGTAGCTGCGCAGAACACGCCGCATCTCATCGGTGCTGTCGCCGGCGACGGAAGCTTCGACGGACTTGCTGTAAGACTTGTAGAAGATCGCGATCTGCGACCGTTCGCCCTCGCGAACCTGGCCTCCGAGCGCCTGAGCCTGCTTGTAGGTCATCCAGGTGCGCGAGAGGTAGCCGGCCCTGTCGGCCACGAGCCACAGCCAGAAGCAGTTGATGCCTCGATAGGGCTCGCCCGTCGCGCGCAGCGGGCGACCGCCGAGACCGGGCCGCCACGGCTTGACCCAGGGACGCACGCCGGCTTCCAAGCGATCGATGATAGTGTTGGTGATGATGTCCGCGGGCGACGGCTTGTCGGTAGTCTTGGCCACGATCATTCTCCTGCTCGTTTTGAGGCTGACCCGCGACGCGCCGGCGCTCGCGCCAGGCCTGGGATCGGGTCACAAAAAGAGGGGCGGCACTCCGAAGAGCACCGCCCCAGTCGCCTCGAACTGTGGGTCAGGCGTCACGCCGCCTGGCTGTAATCCTCCCCCTGATCGTCAGCGCCGTCGTCGTCTGGATGCTCATCGTCGGTGAGGTCCTGATCATCCTGAGCTTCATCCTCGTCGAGCTCCGGATCCTCATCATTCGAGCCGGTGACGAAGCTGGAGCGCGGCGGCACGCGCTCTGCTTTCTCGATGCAGTCGAACCGCATCGCATCGGGCAACCAGGCCGAAGCCTTTTCGCGGATCTCCGCCTCGACGATGCCCTGTCCGTTGCAGAGCGACGCGCAGGTGGCGGCCAAGTCGCCCTTCTTGGCGTCCTTGTAGCGGCCGCGGAGGATCGGTCCGCCGATCTCCTCCAGCGCATCGAGCATGACGTCCTTCTTCACCCGATTGAAGAAGTTCGCGGCGGTCGGCCGCCACCAGGTGGCGACGTCGATGCCGAGCAGACGGCCGATATGATCGTGGAAGCCGTTTACGCGGCCGCCATCGGGGACATTGAGCGTCGCCTCCAGCGTCTGCGCGATCGAGTAGGCGACCCACGCTCCCCGAGCGTCCTCGTCGAGTGCCCGGAAGGCATCGAAGCGGGCGGTCATTGTGTGGTGGACCACCCAGCTCGTGTTGAGATGCTGGCGTTGGTCCTCGATGGTCTGCGACGCCATCGATTCCTCGTCGCGGAACGCGAAGATCGGCATCTGGGCGGGGCTCGCCTTCAGGGTCGAGTGATCCCGGATGTAGCTGCTGGTGAACGCGACGTCCTGTGCCATCAGGAAGATGGTCAGGTCCAGCGCGACCGCCGGGTCGCTAGCGAGATGCGCCACGAGGATCTGACGACGCTGGGTGGCGAGCTCGTCGACCAGCGCGGCGCTGTACCTCGGCCCGTAGTCCGCCTCGTCGGCGACGCCGGCATCGCCGGCAACGTCTCCAGGCTTGGCAACCGGGGCGTTGGGATCGACGACCCTCTTCTCGCTGAACATCTTGGCGTGGACGCGGACCTGGCCGTCACCGCCGATGTAGGCGAATGTGCCGAGCTGGGCCTTCACCGCCGGGTCGAGGGCGCGACGCGCTGCGTCGATGTCCTCGATCTCGCGCTCGATGGCGTCGAGACGATCGTTCGCCGCCTGGGCTTCGGGCGTGCCTTCGGCAAGGTCGGTCTCGAGCGCAGTGACGAGATCATCATTCTCGCGTCCGAGCTCCTCAACCAGCGCCTGTTCCTCGTCGGTGAGGGGACGAGCAGTCGCGTGGAACTCGTGAAGCTGCCGCTCCATGTCGTAGGGCACGTTGGTCGACGTGACCGGGGTCACGAACGCGAAGCCTTGCGCTTGGGCGAGCTCGGCTGCGGCTGCCTCCAGCTTCCTAGCGGCGAGCTGCTCGAGGAGGTCGGCGTCGGTCCAGGTCTCGTCCCCGGATTCGGCGGCGAACAGGTCGCCCTCGACGTTGCCGCCAGCGGCGACATAGGCGTCGCGGCCGACGAACCGGGCCTTGGCGTCGTTGGCCTTGACGGTGCCGGTCAAGATAGCGCGGCGGATGTTCTCGACCTGGTTGCCGTAGTAGGACTGCTTCATCTGCTCGAACACGCGGGCCTGGCGGTCGGTATCGGCGGTGACGGCGTAGGCCTGGGCGACAGCGAGGGTGATCTCGCCGCTGCCGAGTGCGTCGAAGATCGGCGCGGCCAAATCGGCGAGCCGCAACCGCTGCTCGACGAAGCGAACGGAAACGACCTGCTGGATGGCCACCTGCTCGACCGTCATGCCGAATTGCTTGGTGAGGAGCTTGAAGGCGAGGCAGTCGTCCGCCGGGTTCATCGGCAGGCGCTGGCGGTTCTCGGTCAGGCTCGCGCCGACGGACGCGGCGCCGTCGGCGAGGACAAGGACCGGCACCTCGTGGTCGGCCGGGAGCGAGCCCTTGTCGATCAGGAGTTGAAGCGCGCGGAGTCGGCGGCCACCGGCCTTCACGGTGAAGTGACCCGCCTTCTTGAGCGGGGTGACAATCAGGTTTTGGAGCAGGCCCTGTTCAGCGATGCTCTGGGCAAACTCTTCGAGGCCCACCTCGCGGTTGCGCTTGCGCACATTGTCCTTCGACAGCGAAAGGTTCTTGACCTTCACGGACTGAATCATCGGTCGTCTCCGTTTGAAATGGGCGCGCCGTGTCCTTGCGGTCGCGCGAGCCTGTTCCCCAGGCCCACCAAGCCGAAGGCTCCCTCCCCTCCCTCGGTCGGGGCGGGGACGGAGCCTCGATATGTCAGGCGGTGATGCGGTCGAGGATGGCCGCGGCGCGGCCGACGGGCACGAACAAGCGCGTCTTGTGCTGGATGATCTCGGTGAAGCACCCCGCGGCCTTCAGCTCGGCGAGCCGTGTGTGCGGCCAGTCGAGCAGCTCCAGGCGCTGCTGGCCGGCGACCAAGCTGCGCTTCAACCGGTACGCGCCGATCGCGCCGACCTCGCCCGTCGCCATGACGTGTTTGGACGTCTCCTCGGCCGACACCGTGATGGCGGCGTCGATGCCGAACGCCGCGGCGAGCTTCGGCGCAATTGGGGCGGGCACGAGGCGGCCGAGGAACGATTGGCCGTCGTCTGTGGTGAGCCGCCACACCTGGACATGCTCGTCGGGAAGCCGGTCCCAGACGGGTAGAAGGAGCCCGGCGACCAGGTAGATGGTGCTGGAACGGGTCTTGCCCCGCATCTCCTCCACCTCGGCCGACCACAGCGTGGCGAACTCGTCCTCGCTCGCTTCTTCCCACATCGTTTCGAGGAGCAAGTCCTGGCGCATTCGCTCGGTGCGGGTCGGACGAACGAGCTCGTAGCGGCGGACGATCTCGCCGTCGTCGTCGGTCAGCGAGAAGGTGCTGCACCGGATCGCCGCCTTCCCCGACTTGCGGTTGATCATGGGCCGGGCGTCGTCGTCACCGAAGAAGCGAAGCGCGCGGTCGAGCGCGAGCGGCCGGTAGCGTTCCTCCGTTTCGAGCCGGAGGATCTCGGTCTCGGCGCCGGTCACCGGATCGCGTCGGATCACGGTGCGGTCGAGAATGGTGATGCGCTCGGCGGCGATACTCTCCACCCCGACGTCGAGCGTCCCCGCTTCCCGGGCCGCCTCGACGCGCGCCTCGATCAAGCCAAGATACTCGTCGAAGATCGCGTTCTGAAGCGCGATGCGGAGCGCCAGGATGCGGTTAAGCCACCTTTGGATCGGCGGCAGTTCCTCTTTCAGGCCGCCACCTTCGCCTTCGAGATCGAGTCCGGTGAGCTGCTGGAAATCGCCGAAGTTGACCGAGCGCAGCTTGCCCTCGGCGAGCAACCGGAACCAGGTCTCCAGCGCCTCTTTGGCGTAATCGCTTTCGAGATTGTCGCGCGGATCGAACAGCCCCTGGCCACCGGTCTGGCGCTGACCCCGGGTGAGCGCGCCCAAGCTGTCGAGGCGACGTGCGATTGTCGAGATGAACCGGCGCTCGCCCCGGCAGTCGGTCGAGACCGGGCGGAACAGCGGCGCGGACGCTTGGTGGGTGCGGTGCGTGCGCCCGAGCCCCTGGATTGCGGCGTCGGCGCGCCAGCCCGGCTCCAGAAGGTAGTGGATGCGGCGCGAGCGGTTCTCGGCCGACAGGCTCGCATGATAGGAGCGGCCAGTGCCACCGGCGTCCGAGAAGATCAGGATCTTCTTCTCGCCGCGCATGAAGGCGTCGGTCTCGACGAGGTTGGTGCGGGGGCTGCGGTTCTCGATCCGTTGGCGACCGGCAGCGTCAATGACGATGCGCCGGCTGCGCCCCGTCACCTCGGCCACGGCGTGGGTGCCGAAGTGCCCGATGATGTGGTCGAGCGCCGAGCCGACGATCGGCAGCGCGCCGATCTGCTCCACCATGTCGTCGCGCATCCGCAAGGCCTCCTGGCTCAGCACGGGGCGGCCGTCCTCGTCGCACATGGGCTCCGAGCGGGTCTTGCCGGTGTCGTCGACGAAGGTCTTCATCTGGCGAACGGGAAAGGCCGCCATGAGATAGTCCATCAGGAATTCGCGCGGGGAGAGCTCGATGTCGAGGTTGGCGCGCTCCTCGGCGCCCAAGCCGGCAAGTGCGCGGTTCAACATCGCCTCCGAGGTCGACACGAGCTGCACCACCACGCTGTTGCCGCCGGCGAGGTCCTCGCGCATCGCCGGAATGAGCGAGGGAAGTTTCATCCCGATTAGGAGCTGGCCGAAGAACCGCTGCTTGGTCGACTCGAAGATCGACAGCGCCGCAGCCTTGGCGCCGCTGTTATAGGTGTCCTTCGAGAAGCTGTCGGTTACGCGGGTCGCGTCGAGCGCGGCGCGGAGGTTGGCGTGAATGATCGCCCACGCGTCGGCATAGGCGTCGTACACCGCGATCTGATCGACCGCGAGCCGGTGCTCGAGGATGTCGTACTCGACGCCAGCGAAGCTGAGCGCGCGCGCCGCGTAGAGACCCTGTGTTTTGAGGTCGCGCGCGATGAGCTCCAGCGCCGCGATCCCGCCCCGGCGCAGGCTCTCCACGAACGCCTTGCGGTCGGCAAAGGCTGTACCCGGTCCCCACAGGCCAAGCCGGGTGGCATATGCGAGGTTGTTGACGTCCGACGCTCCGGTGGCGGAGACGTAGAGGACGCGAGCACGAGGGAGGAGGTTCTGCAGGCGGACCCCGGCGATCCCCTGGTCGGAACCGTCCTTCGTGCCGAACCTGCCTTCGCCACCGGCGACGCCCGCCATCTCGTGAGCCTCGTCGAACACTACCATGCCGTCGAAGTCGTCGCCAAGCCACTCGAGGATCTGGCGGAGGCGAGTGCCCTTGTCGCCACGGTTTGAGCGGAGCGTCGCATAGGTGAGAAACAGCACGCCCTCGCCGGCGCCGACGGACGTACCGAGCTTCCACTGGTTGAGGTGCTGGATGTCGAGCGCGAGGCCTCCGACCGCGGTCCAATCGCGGCGCGCGTCCTCGAGCAATGTCTCGGTCTTGGAGATCCAGACGTGGCGGCGACGGCCGCGAAGCCATTGATCCAGGATAATAGAGGCAACCTGGCGGCCTTTGCCAGCGCCCGTGCCATCGGCGAGGAAGAAGCCCGTCCTGTAGGACTGGCCTGCATCGTCGGGCTTGAGAGACAGGCCCTCCTCGACGGGCAGAAATCGGCCGGGCAGGTCGCGCTCGAAGGCATCGCCAGCGTAGATCAGCGTCTCGAGCTGAGCGTCAGACAAAATCTTGCCATCGACGATATGGGATGGGAGCTGGGGCCGGTAACTCGGTCGCGGCGCGGTGATCGAGCCCATCGCGATAGATTCCACCAGCGCGGTCGGATGCTCGCACGCGCAGCCGATCGCGATGCGGCTCGGCCGGTAAGGCAGGTAGACGCCGACCGCTTCTTCGACCGGGGCGGGATCGGCGAGGACGGTGTAATCGATGTCCGCAATCGCATTGGAGACCTGCGCGCGCGTGAACGGCGCCGCGAGAGGCCGTCGTGGCGAGAGACCGCCGAGCAATGACCCGAAGGTGGGGCGCACGGCGCGCTGCGTCGGGGCCGACGACGGGACGACCAACACCGCTGACTGGACGTCAGCGATGTGGGCGAGGGCGGCCGCAAGGGTGTCGCACGTGATTAGCGCCGCGGGCCCGGGCAGTCCCTTTTCGAGCAGCATGATCTTTACGGCCTGGCCGGTCCCGTGCTTGGCGTAGGCGTTGGCGGGGAGCAGCAGCTGGAGTTTTAGACCACACCCTTGCGTGGCCTTCATCCACGCACCGCTGGAGGTGTCGATCCTGTCTGGCAGGATGGCGGCGCAGCGACCCCCGGGGGCGAGTCGCGTCAGCGCAGCGCGGAGGTGGCGAAACGCCGCCAGCGGATCGGCGTGGCGGCCGACGCTGCGCGAAAAGGGCGGGTTGATGAGGACCGCGTTCGGCCGGATCGCCGGGGACAGCAGGTCGTGGATCAGTTCGCCATCGTGCCGCGAGACCGAAGCGCCCGGAAAGGCGGCCTGAAGCATCTCGGCGCGGCTCGGATCGAGCTCGTTGAGCACGAGGCCAGCTCCGGCGCGGCGCGCGAAAACGGCGAGGAGGCCGGTGCCGGCGGAGGGCTCCAGCACGAGGTCGGCGGGGGACAGGCGAGCCGCCAGCGCCGCGAGATAGGCGATCGGCGCGGGCGTCGAGAATTGCTGGAGCTCGATCTGCTCCTCGCTCCGCACCGTGTGCGTGGGAAGGCTGGCGACTAGCTCGACGAGCTCGGCGAGGCAGGTCGCTGGCTCGGATGGCAAGACGGCGCGCGCAAGATGGAAAACCTGTGCGAGCTCGAGCGTGTCATAGGCATCGCGCAGCGACCAGCGACCATCGGCGGAAGAGCAGCCATAGGCCTGCTCCATGGCCCAAAGGAGCGTGTCGCGCTGGAGCGACCGGTTTCGGGCGATCGCCTCGGCGAGAGCTTTGGCGGCGGTGATGGAGGGTTCGCTGAAATCGAAGCCCCCGCCATCGGATTGGGGGGCTGCTGCTGAGGTATGCATCGAGGGGCTCCGTTCTGTCGCCCGGTGCTCATCACCGGATCAACAGGCCAGCGGCCTCCCTCTCCTCTATGCTGCGGTGATCCCCGACTACTGAGAGCGAAGCCTCGCCCGCCAGGCGTCGTTCCAATCGTCGTGGCTGTCCGGCACACGGCTCACGAGCTCGCGGCCGTTCGCGGTCAGATGCGCGCGCGCCTTCTCCAGCAGTCGTTCAGCGGCTCGACCGCGATCGCCATAGACGATCACGCGCTTGACCCTTTCGGGGATGGCGACGAGGGCGAGGCGTTCGACGCCGCCCAGCGCCCACGTCGGCGTGCCAAACCACTCCATGGCCGTGAGCGCATCCTCGACGCCCTCCGCCAACCCCAGCTCGTCGGTGGGCCAGGCGAGCCGGATCGCGGCGGTGCCGAGAAGGCCGAGCGAGACCTTGGGCTTCTGGATCGGCTTGCGGAGAATGTCGTCAGGGTCGAGAAAGGTCCGTTGCACCGCGACCACCCCCAGATCGTTTTCGACCGCGGCGATCATGGCCGGCATCACGCGCTTAGCGGCCCCCGACCCAAGAATGGTGGAGGGATTGAAGCGGAGCGCCTTCGGAAACGGGCCCGGCAGACCGCGCGCGAGGAGGTAGCTTTCGGCGAGCGTGCCGGCGATCGGCACGCTGGCCTTCCACAACCGCGCGGCGAGCGCACCCATGTCGCGCTTCGCTTTGGCCGGAGGCATCGCCACCGCTGATCGGTCATGAAGTCGCAGGCGTTGCAGCGCCTTCATCACCTCGGCCACGGTACAGCCGGCGAAGCAATGGAACAGGATAGCCGTGTCGCCGAGACGGACTGACAGGCTCGGTGAGCTGTCGTCGTGGGCGGGGCAGCGGCACTCGCCGCGGCTGCCACGCCAGACCCCGCCAAGTTGCTCGACGATGGTCTTAGCGCGGAGCTCAGCGTCGAGCGGTAGCCGCGCCATGGTAATCGTCCTGTGAGCCTGAAGGGCTTCGGTCATTATTGCCTCCGATAGGATCTATCGAAGGCGCAGCGGCATCCTCACCTCTGAGCGATCGCTTGCGCTTATAGCCGCTGGCGGGGGTCCCGAGGTCGCGTCGCTTCGAACTTGCGCTACTTGTGCCACAAGTTCGCAGTCTAACGCCCAAGCTGCATTCAATGCTCGAAGACATCGGTCGCCTGCCAAGCGCTAAGGATAACGGCCCGAGAAGAGGTCGCCGAGCGCGCGGCGGCGGAAAGCGTTCCACCAGCGGCGCCGGCGATGCTCCGCCGCGTCGTGTATCATATGGCAGCGTTGGCACAGCGCCGCGAGATTTCGCCACCCCGGTCCACTGCAGGTCGGATCGTGGTTGAGGTGCGCGGCAGCCAAATAGACGGGCTTGCGCGTGATGCGGATGCGCTCCAGCGGCACGAACCCGGGCTGCTTCCGCAATCGCCGACCGCGATTGTCGCACCACGCCAGTGCGTCCTGATCCCACCATACCCCTTCGGTGCCGAGCTGCGCGACGAAGCGGCCATGCGGGCGACGGCAATGCTCGCACCGACCCCGCGCGCGGGTGAAGCGCACGATCCGGCTGATTTGGGGCCAGTCGATAGGGTAGAGCCAACGATGCTCGGGGCGGATCGGCATCATCGGATTCTGAGTCATGGCAGCCGAGAACAAAAGGAGAAAATGAGCTTTTAGCCCAAGTTCTCGGCAATATTCCGGATAGCCGCGCGGCCCCCAGATCTCTCAAGCGAGAATCGTCACCCGCCAGGGACGAAACCGCTGGCGGGTTCGGTCGCAGCGTAGCGCAGATCGAGCCGTGCCGCAGGTCGCTCCGCGCCACGTCACTTCTCCTCGCCACCGCCCTTGGCGAGAACGGAGACAGTCTCGGCGACCAGCTCGGTGCGGAACTTCTCGTCCGCGCCCTCACCATGCCTGGTCTCGCGCGGGCGTCCGGTGACCCTCACGAGGTCGCCGACCGCGACACCTT
>CAXTDA010000071.1:0-12845 GCA_964242935.1 uncultured Burkholderiaceae bacterium
ACGCCGCGGCGGTCGCGGCGCTCGCGATCCGCGGCGACGTGCAGGCGCGCGCGACGATCGAGCGCTACGCGCGCCGGCTCGCGAAGTCGCTCGCGTCGGTCGTCAACGTGCTCGACCCCGACGTCGTGATCCTCGGCGGCGGGCTGTCGAACATCGACGCGCTCTACGACGCGGTGCCGCCCCTGCTCGCGGCATCGGTGTTTTCCGACACCGTCACGACGAAGATCGTGAAGAACCGTCACGGCGACTCGTCGGGCGTGCGTGGCGCTGCGTGGCTGTGGCCGCCCGACGCCGGTTGAGCGCGGCCGTGCCCGCCGGGTATCCTTTTCGGCGGATCGACATCTTCGCGAGGACCCGATGCGCCCCGTTCGCCGAATCCCCTGCCTTCTCGCACTGACGTTCGCGTTCGCCTCGTCGCCGGCGCGAACCCAGTCCAGCGTCGACCTCGGGCCCGAGATCGGCCAGCGCGCGGCCGGCCTCTACCCCGGCCTGAAGACGCTCTACGAAGACATCCACAGCCATCCGGAACTCGGCTTCGAGGAGACGCGGACGGCGGCCCTGCTCGCCGACAACCTGCGGGCGCTCGGCTTCACGGTGACCGAGAAGGTGGGGAAGACCGGCGTCGTCGCGCTCTATCGCAACGGCGCGGGGCCCACCGTCATGGTCCGCACCGAGCTCGACGCATTGCCGATGGAGGAGAAGACCGGGCTGCCGTACGCGAGTCGCGTCAAGGCGACGTCGAACGGCCGCGAGACCTTCGTCGCGCACAGCTGTGGACACGACATCCACATGGCGAGCTGGGTCGGGACCGCCCGCACGCTGGTCGCGATCAAGGACCGCTGGCACGGCACGCTGATGTTCGTCGCGCAGCCGGCCGAGGAGCTGGTGTCCGGCGCGAAGGGCATGATCGACGACGGCCTGTTCACGCGCTTCCCGAAGCCCGACTACGCGTTCGCGCTGCACACATCGCCGGCGCCGTACGGGACGATCGGGTTCAACGCCGGGCCGATGACCTCCAACTCTGACGGCCTCGAGATCACGTTCAAGGGACGAGGCGGTCACGGCTCGGCACCCGACAAGACGATCGATCCGATCGCGATCGCCGCGCATTTCATCGTCGACGTGCAGACCGTCGTCAGCCGCGAAAAGGATCCGTTCGAGTTCGGCGTCGTGACGATCGGCGCGGTGCAGGCCGGCACGGTCGGCAACATCATCCCGGACAGCGCAGTGCTGCGCGGGACGATCCGTTCGTACACGCCGGCCGTACGCGCGAAGCTGCTCGACGGTGTCCGGCGCACGGCCGCCGCGGCCGCGGCGATGGGCGGCGCGCCGGCCCCCGACGTGACGCTCGCCGAAGGCGGTCTCGCCGTCATCAACGACGCGGCGCTGGTGGACCGGACCGAAGCGGTCCTGATCAGGGCCTTCGGCGCCGACAAGGTCCAGCGCGTGCCGCCGATCACCGCCAGCGAGGACTTCTCGGCCTTCGTCGACCAGGGCATCCCGTCGATGTTCTTCTTCATCGGCGTCTACGACCCGAAGACGATCGCCGACTCGAAGCAACCGGGCGGCAAGCCGCTGCCGTTCAACCATTCGCCTTTCTTCGCGCCGGTGCCGGAGCCGTCGATCGAGACGGGCGTGAAGGCGATGACGCTGGCGGTGCTGGGAACGCTGGCCGCTCGGTGAGCGTGCCGCGTCGGGGCCGATCGCCGATCAGCGAATCGTGTTGGTGGCCACCTCCCGCGACGTCCCGGCGCGCTTCTTCAAAGCGGTGCGCTGGCCGGCGTCCTCCAGCAGCCGCCGGATGTCGGCCACCGCGATGGGTCCGTCGGGATGCTTCGCGGCGATGACCTCGGCCGCGGACCGTAGCAACGGGATGGCCACCGCGAAGTCGCCGGTCTGGAACGCCAGCCTTCCGCGCTGATACGCGAGGCGTCCGTCCCAGTCCGGCGCGATCTGGGCCTTCGCGAGCAGGTCGGGTCGGAGGCCCGCGAGCAATTCGGCGACGCCATCCCGGCGATGCAGGTTCAGGCGGCAATCCGCCAGGTGATAGCGCAGGTTCTGCATCTGCGGATCGGCGGCCGGACGCGTGGCACCGAGGTCTGCGACGAGCGACGCGTAGCGGCGCTCCGCGTCGACGTCGCGTCCCGCGTACTGCAAGGCGAGCGCTTCGTTGAGTCGTGCGCCGACGGCACCGAGCGCCGTGGTCGAGGTCGTCCGCGCGTAGCGCTTCGCCACGTCCGCATACAGGGCCGCCGCCTCGTCGTAGCGATCCGCCTGGAACTCGAGCCCGGCCAGCCCTTCGAGCGCCTTGGCGGTCCGCAGGTTGTCGCGGCCCAGTCGTTCCTCGAGGCAGGCACTCGAGCGGCGCGCGATCGCGATGCCGTCCTCGATGCGGTCCAGGTACCCGAGCGTCATCGCGAGCGCGGTGCCGGTGTGGCAGGTGCGCCAGTCGCTCGCGCCGAAGCGGGCCGACTGACGCGCCAGCAGGTCGCGCAGCCGCGACTCGGCGTCGTCGAAATGCGACGTCATCCGCAACAGGTCGGCGTATTCGAACTCGATGCCGTCGACGAGCTGGACGGGCGCATCGGGCAACGCGGCCGCGAGCGCCCAAGCGCGACGATAGGCATCGAGCGAATCGTCGAGGCGCATGCGCTCGCTCGCGATCACGGCGCGCAGGCGCCAGAGGCGCGCTTCGAAGGTCGAGCCGGCGAGTCCGTTCGCCGCGACCTCCGCGGCGATCGCCTGGGCGTCGCCCACCGCCCGATCCACCTGGCCGGACTCGACGCGGTCGCCGCCGAGCGTGAACTCGACATCGAGCCTCTCCTTCGGGTCGGGTGCGGCTTCCTCGGCGAATGCGCCGAGCGCGGCCTCGCCCTCGCGGATCGCGCGTGCGAAGTCGCTGCGTCTCGAGAAGGTCCGCTGCAGGGTCGCGTGGACTGCGGCGCGGATTTCGGGGCTCGCCGCCGCCAGACTGCCGTCGGCTTCGTCGGCGGCCCGGACCGCCGCCTCGGCGACCGTCACGTCGCTGCGACCGGTCACGTCAGGGTCGGACATCGCGATGAAGCGGTCGGCGAGGAAGGCGTTCAGCGCCTTCGATGTCGCGTTCTGCGACGCGAGCGAGTGCTGCGCGCCGCGCATCTGCAGGTAGAGCGCGAGGCCGACGACGAGGCCCGCCGACAGCGAGACGATCGTCGCGACGAGCCACGGCCTGCGTGCCCGCGCGCGGCGCAGCGCTTCGACGGCGGCGACCGCCTCACGATCCGCGATCCGCCGACGATCGCGTTCCTCCGCTCGCGCCCCGCGCGTGCGCAGGTTGACCAACAGGTCGTCGACGCTGGCGAATCGCAATTCCGGGTCGCCCAGCGTCGCTCTCTCGACGTCCTCGCGCAACAGATCGTCGTCGATCTCGCACCCCCATCCCGACGCGATCGGCTTCGTCAGGTCGCCGATCAGCAGCTGATAGAGCAGGACGCCGAGCGCATAGACGTCGCTCTTCGTCGTGCACGCCTGCCCGCGATGCAGTTCGGGCGCGAGGTAGACGAACGAGCCCTGGGTCACCTGGTCGCGCAGGCCGCCGCTCAGCGAGGCGCTCAGCGAGGCGGCTCCGTCGAGGGCCTCGATCAGCGTCCCGCTGCCGAAGTCGATCAGCCTGCACGCGAGTCCGTCGTCCGCGATCAGGATGTTGGCCGGCTTGATGTCGCGATGGAGCACGCCGACGCCGTGAGCCGCCGCCACCGCGGCCGCGATGCGGATGAACAGTTGCAGCCGCTCGTCGCGCGACCGTGCGGCGAGTCGTCGCGGTTCGCTCGCCCATGCGGCGAGATCGACACCGATGTATTCGCTCTCCACGAAGAACGGCGCCGACGCGAAGTTCCAGTCGATGACGCGCAACATGTCGTCGCGCCGGCCGAGTGCGTCGCGCAGCAACCGCGCGAAGCCGACCTCGCGCTTGATCTGCACGACGCGTGCGCCGTCGGATGCGAACTTGTAGACCCGGCACTCGTCGGTCGCCCGGTGTCGCGCCAGCCACACTTCGCTGCCGGCGGTCTGTCCGAGGAGCCGCTCGAAGGCGAAGTCCGGACGCAGCGGCACGGCGTCGCCGCGCGCGAACGTCAACGGACTCGAGAAGCGCCGCCCGACGACGGTCCGCTCGAAGCGCCCCGCGAACCGGTACCCGTGGCGCGGAACGTTCTCGATCAGCTCGGCGCCGCGCTCGCCGAGCGCCGCCCGCAGCTTGGTCACCGCCATCGGCAGGACGTTGCTGTTGCCCGCGTCGAGCCGGCCGGCCCATACCGTCTCGTGAATCTCCTCGCGCGTCACGACCGCACCGCCGCTCGCGAGCAGCATCGACAGCAGTTTCAGCGGCTTCGGCTGGATGTCGGCGACCAGACCCGCGACGACGAGCTCCATCTTCGCTTCGTCGAAGACGGTTGCATCGAAGGCGTAGCGGTAGAGCGTCGTCATCGCGATCGACTCGCGCACGTGTGCCGATTCCCCGCCGGCGGCTACGCCGATGACGTGCGGACCGACGAATTTATCGAACGATTAGCCATCGCCTCTTTCCCGAGCGCGAGCGGGTTTCGAGAATGACCTGCGGACGAGCCCACGGCATTTCGCCGAGTCGACGATCTCGAAGCGGCGCGTCCGCGCGCTTTCCGATCGAGGTCGAACAAGGAGACTGCAATGATATCCACCTGCTCTCGCTGGTTGCTGGTTGCCGGGTTCGCCGGTCTGTGCGCGCACGCGTCGGCGAATGGGCTCCTCGGTGCCACCGTGTCGTACACCGGCTATTGCTGCACCGCCCCGATCCCGGCGGACATCGTGACCAACACCGCGACCGCGGTCGTCGGGCCGGGCGTCGAATTCCCGATCGGCGCCATCTTCGGTCCGGCGATTCCCGACAGCCTCGTCGACGTCTCCGCGTACCAGGTCTCCGTCACCGTCTTCACGACCTATTCGAATACCAGCTACCAGGCCGGCGCGTTCGACGGCGGCGTGCTGACGTTCTCCGGGCCGTCGTTCACGAAGATCATCGGCGTCACCGTCGATCCGGTCAGCACGTTCGTCCCGGTGAGCGTCGACTTCACCGACGACCGCATCATCGACAACGTCGCCGGCCTCCCCTTCTCCAGCGGCGCGCTGACCGTGCTCGACATCCAGCTCGCGCCCTTCGCGGACACGCCGGTGCCCGTCCCGGAACCCCCGCTGATCGCGCTGACGACGGCGGGACTGGCGGCGCTGCTCTTCGCGCAGCGACCGCGCGAGCGACGGTCGGGGCCATCGCGCGCCAGGGGAGCGCGTCCATGAACGCGCTGCGTCGGGGTCCGTCGGGGAAGAGAAATGGACGTACTACTGGGGTCGGGCGACGGCCAGCGGAAGCGTCCTGCTCGGGAACATGGATGCGACCGGCGTTCGAAAGAAGCTGATCCTCCTGCTCAAGGACGGCGTCGCTCCGAACTACACGTACGAGGAAGGACCGGTCGAACAACATACGCGCGGCGGGGCGCGGTGAGCGCGACGGCGGTCACGCACGGGACTCGTCGGGCGCGTGCGGGCGGGCTGCCCGAATCCTGACGCTTCACGGCGCCGACGTCGACGGGGACATGCTCTCGTGTATCCTCGATCGCCCTCATTCCGCATTCGCAAGAATGTCAGACCCGCAGCCTCACACGCGCCAGCGAGAGTCGAGCAACACCGGCCAACCGACACTGCTGGCGCGCCTGTCCGCGTTGCTGATGCGCGAACCCGAGGACCGGGAGCAGCTGCTGGCGATGCTGCATCACGCGCACGAGCGCGAGCTGCTCGACGCCGACGCGCTGTCGATGATCGAAGGCGTGATGCAGGTCTCCGAACTGTCGGCGCGCGACATCATGGTGCCGCGCTCGCAGATCGACATGATCGACATCCGCGAGAAGCCGGAAGACCTGATCCCGTTCGTGATCGAGACCGCGCATTCGCGCTTCCCGGTGATCGAGGAGGACCGCGACCACGTCATCGGCATCCTGCTCGCGAAGGACCTGCTGCGCTATCAGGCGAGCAACTTCGGCGGCGAGGCGTTCGACATCCGGAAGCTCTTGCGGCCGCCGATCTTCATTCCCGAGTCGAAGCGCCTCAACGTGCTGCTCCGCGACTTCCGCGCGAACCGCAACCACGTCGCGGTGGTCGTCGACGAATACGGCGGCGTGGCCGGACTGATCACGATCGAGGACGTGCTCGAGCAGATCGTCGGCGACATCGAGGACGAGTACGACTTCGAGGCGGACGACGACAACATCGTCGTCGTCGAGCCGGGTCCGGCCGGGCCGCGCTGGCGCGTCCGCGCGCTGACCGAGATCGAGCAGTTCAACGAGTATTTCGAGACCGCCTTCACGAACGACCAGGCCGAGACGATCGGTGGCGTCGTCACCGAACACCTCGGCCGCGTCCCGCGGCGCGGCGAGGAGGCGATCGTCGGCAACGTGCGCTTCACGGTGTTGCGCGCCGATGCCCGTCGCGTCGACGTGCTGCGCGTGGAGAAGCTGCCGGTCGACGAAGTGAACGACGACGCCGGCTGACGCGCCGGCCACGCCGGGCCTCGTCGACCCGGTCGGCCCCGTGCCGACCCCACGCATCCGAATCGCATGCTGGTCATCCCCCTGCCCGCCCGCTTCCCGTTGCGCTTCCTGATCGCGCTCGCGCTCGGCGCGCTGCACGCCGCGTCGTTCATCGACGATGCGACGTGGCCGATCGAGATCGCCGCGCTCGCCGGGCTCGTTGCCCTGACCGTGCGCGCGGCACGCGAAGTCGACGGGACCCGCGGCACGTGGCGCGCGGTGCTCGGTGGCGCGCGCATGGGCCTCGGCTTCGGCCTGGGATGGTTCCTCACCGGCGTGTCGTGGATCTACATCAGCCTCCACACCTACGGCGAGATGAACCCGGTGATCGCGGGCGCCGCGGTGTTCCTGTTCTCGGGCTACCTGTCGCTCTATCCGGCATTCGCGTGCGCGGGATTCGCCTGGTTCCGCCACGTGCGGTCGTCCGACACGCGGGCCGCGCACGTCGCGTCGGTTGCGGTCTTCGCGGCGTTGTGGGCGCTGTCCGAGATCGGCCGCGGCTTCGTCTTCACCGGCTTCCCTTGGCTCGCGACCGGCTATGCGCACGTGGCCGGTCCGCTCGCCGGCTATGCGCCGCTGGTCGGCGTCCATGGCGTGTCGATGATCGCGGCGGCGGTCGCGGCGGCCCTCGCACTGTCGGCCGGCCGCGTCCCGCGGAGCCGTCACGGGCGACGACGGACACGCGGCGCGCTGATGCTGGCCGCGGTCTTCGGGCTCCCGATCGCGGGGAGCCTGCTCGCGCGCATCGACTGGACGCGTCCGTCCGGCGAGCCGATCACGGTGCGCCTCTTGCAGGGCAACGTGCCGCTCGACGTCAAGTTCGTCGACGAGAGCTTCGATCGCATCGCCGACGACTACCTGCAGGCGATCGAGGCCAAGCGGGCCGACCTGATCGTGCTGCCCGAGACCGCGTTCCCGCGCTTCCTCGACGACCTGCCCGAGGCGCTCGGCCAGCGGCTCGCGGCCGCTTCGCGGAAGCTGAAGGCGGACATCGCGTTCGGCGTGCCGATCCGCGAAGGCGACGACCGCTACTTCAACAGCGTCGTCGCGATCGGCGCGACCGGGTCGGCCGCCGACCCGACCGCCGGGTCGGCCCCGCGCGACGACGGCGACGCGCTCGCCGGCATCGGCGCGCAGCGCTACGACAAGTCGCATCTCGTTCCCTTCGGCGAGTTCATCCCGTACGGCTTCCACTGGTTCGTGCGACTGATGAAGATGCCGCTCGGCGACTTCACGCGCGGCACGACCGATCCGCAGCCGATGCGGCTCGCCGGCCAGCGCGTCGCGTTCAACGTCTGCTACGAGGACCTGTTCGGCGAGGAGATCATCCGGCAGGCCGGCGTCGCGAACATCCTCGTCAACATCAGCAACGTCGCTTGGTTCGCCGACTCGTGGGCACTACCGCAGCATCTCGACATCAGCCGCATGCGGTCGATCGAGACCGGCCGGCCGATGCTGCGCGCGACCAACACCGGGATGACCGCGTCGATCGATCCGCACGGCCGCGTGCTCGCGAAGCTCGCGCCGTTCACGGTCGGCGCGCTCGAGGTGAGCGTGCAGGGCATGACCGGACTGACGCCGTACATCCGCGTCGGCAATGCCGCGGTGCTGGTCCTGATCGCGTTCGCGTTGCTCGGCGCGCTCGTCGCGACGCGGCGAGCGGGCGTTCATCGCGACGGCCTGGAGGTCATGGACCTCCGATGACGACGCGGCCTGCCGTTAAGATGTGCCGCTCGTCCTTCGCACTCATGCGAAGGGCGCCGTTCATTCGCAGGCGAAGCTCGCGCGAGCAGCGGTCCCTGTCCCCATGAAGACGTTCCAGCAGATCATCCTCGCGTTGCAGTCGTACTGGGCCGAGCAGGGCTGCGCGTTGCTGCAGCCGCTCGACATGGAAGTCGGTGCCGGTACCTCGCATCCGGCCACGTTCCTGCGCGCGCTCGGCCCGGAGCCGTGGCATGCCGCGTACGTGCAACCGTCGCGCCGCCCGAAGGACGGCCGCTACGGCGAGAACCCGAACCGCCTGCAGCACTACTACCAGTACCAGGTGGTCCTGAAGCCGTCGCCACCCGACATCCTCGACCTCTACCTCGGCTCGCTCGAGGCGCTCGGCTTCGACCTGCAGACGAACGATGTGCGCTTCGTCGAGGACGACTGGGAGAACCCGACGCTCGGCGCGTGGGGGCTCGGCTGGGAAGTGTGGATGAACGGGATGGAGATCACGCAGTTCACGTACTTCCAGCAGGTCGGCGGCCTCGACTGCAAGCCGGTGACCGGCGAGATCACGTACGGGCTCGAGCGCCTTGCGATGTACCTGCAGGGCAAGGACAACGTGTACGACCTGGTGTGGACCGAGCGTGAAGAGCGGGGCGTGAAGACGGTCCTCACGTACGGCGACGTCTACCACCAGAACGAGGTCGAGCAGTCGACCTACAACTTCGAATACAGCGACGTGGCGACGCTGCTCGCGCACTTCGGCGACTACGAACGGCAGGCAGACGCGTTGATGACGGCCGAGCTCGCGCTGCCGGCCTACGAGATGGTGCTGAAGGCCGCGCACACGTTCAACCTGCTCGATGCACGCGGCGCCATCTCGGTGACCGAACGCGCCGCGTACATGGGCCGCATCCGCAAGCTGTCGCGGGCCGTCGCGGAGTCGTATCACGCGTCGCGCGAGCGGCTCGGATTCCCGATGGCGCGACCGCTGCGGCAGGCGGCCTGATGACGACGACGGGGGCCGCGCTGCTGGTCGAGCTGCAGACCGAGGAACTGCCGCCGAAGGCGTTGAAGGCGCTCGGCGACGCGTTCTCGGGCGCGATCGTCGCGGGGCTCCGCGAGCGCGGACTGCTCGGCGACGCGACGCTCGCCACGTCGTACGCGACACCGCGACGTCTGGGCGTCCTCGTGACCGACGTCCTCGATCGCGCCCCCGACCGCATCGAGACGAAGCGGCTGATGCCGGCCAAGGTCGCCTACGACGCGAACGGCGCGCCGACGTCTGCGCTGCTGAAGCGGATCGAGAAGGAAGGCGTTCCGCTGACCGCGTTGTCGAAGCGCGCCGAGGGCGGACTCGACCAGATCTGGCTCGAGCAATCGCGCTCGGGCGTCGCGCTCGCGGTCGGCCTGCAGTCGGTGCTCGACGACGCGCTCGCGAAGCTGCCGATCCCGAAGCGCATGAGCTATCAACGACGCATCGACGACGGCAGCGACGACGGCGCCGAGACCACGGTGCAGTTCGTCCGGCCCGCGGAAGGGCTGGTCGCGCTGCACGGCACCGAGGTGGTCGACGTCCGCGCCCTCGGCCTCGTCGCCGGCCGCATCACCGCGGGCCATCGCTTCATCGGCATGCGGCACGTGTCGCTGCCGTCGGCCGACGACTACGCGGCGACGCTCCGCGACGACGGCAAGGTCGTCGCCGGATTCGCGGAGCGCCGCGCGGACATCGTCGAGCGGCTGCTGGCGGCCGCCGGTACCGACCGCGTCGTGATGCCCGACGCGTTGCTCGACGAGGTCACCGCGCTCGTCGAGTGGCCGGCGGTCTATCGCGGCACGTTCGACGCCCTCTTCCTCGACGTGCCGCAGGAGTGCCTGATCCTGACGATGCAGCAGAACCAGAAGTACTTCGCGCTGACCGACGCGCACGGCGGCATCGTCGACCGTTTCCTCGTCGTGTCGAACATCGAGACCGACGAGCCGTCGGCGATCGTCGGCGGCAACGAACGCGTGCTGCGCGCGCGGCTCGCCGATGCCAAGTTCTTCTTCGACCAGGACCGGAAGCGCTCGCTCGAGTCGCGCGTCGACGGCCTGAAGACGGTGGTCTATCACAACAAGCTCGGCTCGCAGTACGACCGGATGCTGCGGGTCGAGGCGCTCGCCGGCCGGGTCGCCGCGCTGCTCGGGATCGCCGCGACCGGCGCGGAGCGCGCGGCGCGCCTCGCGAAGGCCGACCTCGTGACCGACATGGTCGGCGAGTTCCCCGAACTGCAGGGTTTGATGGGCCGCTACTACGCGGCGCACGACGGCGAACAGTCGGACGTGGCGGCGGCCATCGAGGAGCAGTACCGGCCGCGCTTCGCGGGCGATGCGTTGCCCGTGACGATGACCGGCACCTGCCTCGCGCTCGCGGACAAGCTCGAGACGCTGGCCGGCCTGTTCGGCATCGGCGCGGTGCCGACCGGCGACAAGGATCCGTTCGCGCTGCGTCGTCATGCGCTCGGCGTGGTCCGCATCCTGATCGAGAAGCGGCTGCGGATCGAGCTCGCGCCGCTGATCGACGCCGCGCTCGCGGTGGTGCCGCCGGTCGACCGGGAGGTCGGCGACGTCCGTACCGCGCTGCACGATTTCATCCGCGTCCGCCTCGCGGGCTACTGCCGCGATCTCGGCTACACGAGCAACGAGGTCGAGGCCGTGCTCTACGGCGGCGGACCGGTCGCGGACCTGCCGAAGCGGCTCGAAGCGGTGCACGCGTTCGCGACGCTGCCCGAGGCCGAAAGCCTGTCGTCGGCCGACAAGCGCGTCCGCAACATCCTCGGCAAGTCGGACGACGCCCACGGCCATCGGTTGAACACGGCGCTGTTGACGGCCGATGCCGAAATCGCGCTGCACCGCGCGCTGACCGATGTCGGACCCCGCGCGGAGCGCGCGTTCGATGCCGGCGACTTCACCGCCGCCCTGCTCGCACTCGCCTCGTTGAAGGACCCGGTCGATCGCTTCTTCGACGAAGTGATGGTCAACACGGACGACCCGACGATCCGCGCGAACCGCCTCGGCCTGCTGTCGTCGCTGCACGATCCGATGAACCGCGTCGCCGACCTCTCGAAGCTCGCCGCCCGATGAAGCCCGCGTTCCGACCATGAAGCTCGTCATCCTCGACCGCGACGGCGTGATCAATCACGACAGCGACCACTTCATCAAGTCGCCCGACGAATGGACGCCGCTCCCGGGCAGCCTGAACGCGATCGCGCTGCTGAACCAGAACGGCTGGCGCGTCGCGGTCGCGACCAACCAGTCGGGCATCGGGCGCGGCCTCTTCGACATGCACGCGCTGAACGCGATGCACGCGAAGATGCACAAGGCGCTCGCGGCCGTCGGCGGCCGCGTCGATGCCGTGTT
The DNA here is from genome assembly GCA_964242935.1 of uncultured Burkholderiaceae bacterium. Lineage (GTDB taxonomy): Bacteria > Pseudomonadota > Gammaproteobacteria > Burkholderiales > Burkholderiaceae_D > CAHJXF01. The sequence goes on from CAXTDA010000071.1 coordinate 11,703, forward strand.
CTTCTGCCCGCACCTGCCCGAGGACGCCTGCGATTGCCGGAAGCCGCTGCCCGGCCTCTTCCTCCGGATCGGCGAGCGCTTCGGCGTGCCGATGGCGGAGGCGCCGATGATCGGCGACTCGTACCGCGACCTCGAGGCCGGTGCCGCGGCCGGGTGTCCGACGATCCTCGTGAGGACCGGCAAGGGCGCGGCGACGGTGGCGCGCGGCGACCTGCCGCCCGGCACGCTGGTGTTCGACGATCTCGCGGCCGCGGCGCAACACCTGATCGCGCTGCCGCCGAAGAAGAAGCTGCTGTCGTAGCGCATGCTGGCCCTGCGCTCGTTGTTCTTTCTTTTCTTCACGATCGCGACGGTGATCCCGTTCGCGATCCTGAGCGTGCTGATCCTGCCGTTCCCGCTGCACGTGCGCTACTACCTGATCATCAAGTGGACCGCGCTCGTCGTGTGGGGCGCGCGTTTCTTCTGCGGCATCCGCTGGCAGGTCGAGGGCTGGGAGAACCTGCCCGACGCGCCGTGCGTGCTGCTGTCGAAGCATCAATCGGCGTGGGAGACGATGTGGATCCCGAGCCACATGCCGCGCGAGGTGTGCTTCGTCTACAAGCGCGAGCTGCACTACGTGCCTTTCTTCGGATGGGGCATCGCGTCGCTCCGGATGATCCACATCGATCGCGACAAGGGACGCGGTGCGTTCGAGTCGGTCGTCTCGCAGGGATCGCAACGGTTGGCCGAGGGCCGCTGGATCATCATGTTCCCCGAAGGGACTCGCGTGCCGATCGGCGAGCGCCGGCCGTACAAGCAGGGCGGCACCCGGCTCGCGGTGCGCCTCGCGGTGCCGGTCGTCCCGATCGCGCACAATGCCGGCCACTGCTGGCCGCGGAACAGCTTCATCAAGAAGCCGGGCCTGGTCACCGTCTCCATCGGGCCGCCGATCCCGTCGATCGGCAAGACGTCCGAAGCGTTGATGGACGAGGTCGAGGCATGGATCGAAAGCGAAGTACAGCGACTCGGGCCGTCGGCCCGCCGTGATGACCGAGCCCCGATCGCGACCTGATCGCATCGGCCGGCTGCTGTCCGGCCTCGCGCGCCAGCTCGAGTTGCCGTTCTTCGGCGGCGGCCCGCCGGCTGCGGGGCACGCGACCGACC